>JBAPVZ010000672.1:0-6653 GCA_049283435.1 Candidatus Dormiibacterota bacterium | reverse complement strand
CCCGACACCATCGGCGAGCCCGTCCCCCTCGGCCAGCCCATCCCGATCGCCGAGCCCGACTGCATCGCCGAGTCCGACCGCACCGCCGAGCCCAAGTCCCAGCGCGTCAGCAACGCCCTTGCCAGTGGCAACCTGCACCTGGGATCAAGCTGCAGTCACCGCGCTCACCTGCACGATCCAGACACCCCTCACGGGCCCGCACGACCTCTGGGTGAGCGCCAATGCCGGTGACACGCAGGGCACGGTCGTTCCCCAGACGCCGAACCCCATGGGTAAACGCGTCGTCACCTTTCCGTCGGTCACGCTGTCGGGAGCAGTTAAGACGCTCACCGTCACCCTCGGGACGACTCCGACTCTGCGAGTTGGGGACGACGCAAAAGTGACCAGCGGGACCTGGGTGAGCGGCGGCCCATAGCGCCGCCCCGCGCTCAGCCGCCCGCCCGCGCCCCGACCGCGGCCGTACCGTTGCGGGCTCCGTTGCGACGCCCGCCCCCGAAGCCGCTGCCGTTGCCGTTCGCTCGCGCCTTCGGCCTCACCATCTCGAGTCGCGCGACGCCCTGACCGAACACGGCGTCGAACTCCTGCTGGAGCAGCGGACCCGCCTGCACCCGGAAACGCTCGCCGACCTGCACCGTGACGAGGCGTCCCTCGACCTGGAAATGGAGCAGGAGCGGATCCGCACCGGGGTGCCGGCCGACGAGTGCCACGACCTCGTCGACGCGATTGGGGCCGATCGCCGGCAGCTCGACGTGGAACTCCCGCTGCCGCTCGACGGGGACGCAGTCCGGATCATCCCAGGCCCAGGCGAACTCCGGCAGCAGCGCCGCGCGCTCCACCTCCTCCGCCTCGTCGAGCCCCGGCTCCTCTTCCTCGGCAGCGCGATTCCGCGGACCGCCGCCACGCGCCGGTTCCACCTTGCCCTGGAGCACGACGATCTTGTCCGACTCGAACAGGTCCCGGTACTGGTCGTAGACCGACGGGAACAGCGTGACGTCGATGACGCCGGTGAGGTCCTCGATCTCCGCGTAGGCCATGATCTGGCCCTTGCGAGTGACGACCCGGCGCACCTCGCGGACGAGACCGCCGACCCGCACCTCGCTGCCCGTCAGCTCGGTCGTGATGTCGATCGCCTGGGCGTCGGTCAGCTTGCCGAGCGGCTCCTGGAGCCGGTTCAGCGGGTGGTCGGAGAGATAGAGGCCGAGCAGCTCCTTCTCGTTGCGCAGCATCTCGTCGCTGCTCATCGGCGTCACGCGGATGCCCTGGTCTGACGGCTCGTCCACGGCCGCCTCGCCGAGACCGAAGAGGGACGTCTGACCCGACTCGCGATCGCGCCGCACGCCCTCGGCGCGCAGGCGGGCGCGGTCGCTGCCGGCGAGCAGCTGGTTGCGCTCGCCGAACCGCTCGCAGGCGCCGCTGCGGATCAGCGACTCGAGCACGCGCGAGTTGAGGTCCTGGGCGCCGGCGAGCCGCTCGCAGAGGTCGTCGAGCGACTGGTAGGGCCCGTTCGCATCCCGCTCCCCGACGATCGCCGTCACCGGCGAGCGGCCGACGTTCTTGATCGCCGCGAGGCCGAAGCGGATCTTCCCCTGCTCGGTGATCGTGAAGTCCGGGCCCGACTCGTTGACGTCCGGCGGCAGCACCTCCAAATCTCGCTTCTTGCAGTCCACGATCGCCGCCGCGACCTTGTCCGCGTTGCCCTGCATGTGGGTCAGCAGCGCGGTCATGTACTCGGTCTTGTAATTCGCCTTCAGGTACGCCGTCTCGAAGCTCACCATCGCGTAGGCCGCCGAGTGCGCCTTGTTGAAGCCGTACTGGGCGAAGCGGTCGATCGCGTCGAAGAGCTCCTCCGCCTTGGCCGGCGGGATGCCGTTGGTGCCGCAGCCCGCGACGAACTTGGCGCGCTGCTGCGCCATCTTCTCCTTGTTCTTCTTGCCCATCGCCGAGCGCAGGACGTCCGCCTCTCCGAGGGAGAAGCCGGCGAGCGCCCGCGCCGCCATCATCACCTGCTCCTGGTAGATCATCACGCCGTACGTCTCTCGCAGGATCGGTTCCAGGCGCTCGTGCATGTAAGCGATCGGCTCTCGCCCCTGCTTGCGCGCCACGTAGGCGGGGATGTTCTGCATCGGGCCCGGGCGGTAGAGCGCGACCGCGGCGGTCAGATCCTCGAACGAATGGGGCCGCATCTCGTCGAGCATCCGGCGGAAGCCCGAGCTCTCGAGCTGGAACACCCCGAAGGTGTCGGCCGCCGCGACGAGCTCGTACGTCTTCGCGTCGTCGAGCGGGAGCTTCTGGAGGTCCAGCGTCGTCCCCCGGTGCTGGGCGACGAGATCGACGGCGGTCTTGATGATGTCGAGGTTCTGGAGACCGAGGAAGTCCATCTTGAGCAGCCCGATGTCCTCGACCGCCTTCCAGTCGTACTGCGTGATGACGGCGTCGCGTCCCGGCCCGAACTGCAGCGGCGCGTAGTTGACGAGCTCGTCGGGCGCGATCACGACGCCGGCCGCGTGCGTGCTCACGTTGCGCGACACGCCCTCCAGGTTGCGGGCGACGTCGATCAGCCGCTTGATGTCGTAAGGGCGCCCGTCGGGGCCGGTCTGCTGCCCCTTCTCGTACGCCTCCTTCAGCTCGGGCACCGTCTCCAGTGCCTCGCCGAGCGACTTCGACCGGCCCTGGTCCACCGGGATCAGCTTGGCCAGCCGGTCCGTCTCCTTGAGCGGCACGCCGAGCACCCGGCCGACGTCCCGGATGGCCGCCTTCGACGCCATCGTCGTGAACGTCGCGATCTGGGCGACGCGCTCCTTGCCGTACTTGTCGGTGACGTACTTGATGACCTTCCCCCGGCCCTCGACCGAGAAGTCGTTGTCGAAGTCGGGCATCGAGATCCGGTCCTTGTTCAGGAACCGCTCGAACAGAAGGCCGTGCTGCAGCGGGTTCAGGTCGGTGATCCCGAGGCAGTAGGCGACGACGCTGGCGACGCCGCTTCCCCGACCCGGGCCAGTCATGATGTCGTTCTTGCGGGCGAAGTTGAAGAAGTCCCAGACGATCAGGAAGTAGGAGGAGTAGCCGGTCTCCCGGATCACCTCGAGCTCGGTGTCCGCGCGTTCGAGCGCCTCCTTCGGCGGCCGCCCGTCGAAGCGCCACTTGAGCCCCTCGTCGACACGTTCCCGCAGGTAGGTCTCGATCGTGTGGCCGGCCGGCACGTCGAACGGCGGCAGCAGGCTGTGGCCCATCTCGATCTGGAGGTCGACCTGGTCGGCGATGTCGAGCGTCGCCGCGATCCCGTCCGGCAGCTCCGGGAACATCGCGCCCATCTCGTCGGCCGTCTTCAGGTAGAAGCCGTCCGATTCGAAGCGCCAGCGGGTCGGGTCGTCGAAGTCGTTGCCGGTCTGCAGGCAGAGCAGGACATCGTGGGCCTCGGCGTCGTGCTGGTGCACGTAGTGGAGGTCGTTGGTGACGACCTGGCGAAGGCCGAATTCATGGCTCATACGGGCCAGCGCGGCGTTGACCTTCTCCTGGTCCTCGATGCCGTGCCGCTGCGCCTCCAGGAAGTAACGCTCGGCCCCGAAGATGTCGCGGTACGTCGCGACCGTCTCGCGCAGAGCCTCGTCGTCGCCGGCGACCGACTTCTGCGCGACCTCGCCGCCCAGGCACCCGGACAGACAGATGATCCCCTTCGAGTGCTGGGAGAGGATCTCGCGATCGATCCGCGGCTTGTAGTACATCCCCTCCATCTGCCCCATCGAGCAGAGCCGCATCAGATTGCGGTAGCCCTCGGCGTCCTTCGCGAGCAGCGTCAGATGGTACGGATCCCGGTCGACGCGGCCCTCCTTGGAAAAGCGCGAGCGGGGGGCGACGTAGGCCTCGAACCCGAGGATCGGCTTGATGCCGGCAGCCCGGCACGCGGCGTAGAACTTGATCGCGCCGTACATCACGCCGTGATCGGTCAGCGCGAGTGCGGGCATCCGCAGTTCGGCCGCTCTCGCGACCATCGCCTTGATGCGACTCGCGCCGTCGAGGAGCGAGAACTCGGTGTGGTTGTGCAGGTGGACGAAGTTCGCTGGGGCGCTCGGCATGTCTCTCCGTTGGTGGGTGGCGGGCCCCTTCGCATGGTAACCCGCGAGGCACTACCTGTGGGGTCTGGATTGGCGGTCGGAAACGAGGGATCGACGTTTAGGTCCGCGCGTGCGCTTCGCGCCGGTTGCGGCTCGCGGAAGCCGGCCCCCGCCGCCACGGTATCCCGCCTCGGCGGTAAATCGAAGCTCGGTGGGCGGCTCACGACGGTCCGCACGACCAGACGATGCGCCTTTCGCAGGCGTCGCGCGGTCAGCACCGGCGGCGAGCCACAATGGAAGGCACCCATGCGACGCCTCGCCCTGCTGCCCGCCGCCGTTTTCCTCATCGCGGGGGCCGTCTGGGTTCTCCAGGGCGTCGGGCTGATCAAGGGCAGCTTCATGACCGGGGATCGCCGCTGGGAGGCGATCGGGCTCGTCGTCTTCATCCTCGGTCTGCTGCTCGGCTGGTTCGGCCTCCGTCGCAAGCGAGTCACCCAGGCCTAGCCGGAGGATGTGCGAGGCTCACGATCGTGGGCTCGCGCGAGAGGCGAGGCTAGCGCCGGTCAAGGACGGGCTCGTAGGTGAGGATCGCGAGGTCGCCGTGAACGGTCCTGGTGCCGACCAGGCGCATGAGTTGCCTGTCGCTGGTCTCGTCGAACAGCCGCTCGCCGGCACCGAGCACCACGGGGAGGACCATCAACCGGATCTCGTCGACGAGGTCCTGCGCGATGAGCGTGCGCACGAGCTGGAAGCTGGCGTAGACCAGGATGTCCCCAGCGACCTCTCGTTGCAGCTTCGAGACCGCGCTTCCCACGTCGCCCTCGAGCACCGTCGTGTGGTTCCAGGCGGGATCTTGCAGGGTCGAGGAGACGACGTACTTGGGCAGGCTGTTCAAGCGGTCCGCCAAGTCGCCGCGCCGGTTTTGCCAGCGCGCGGCGAAGAACTCGTAGCTCCGCCGGCCCAGCAGCAGGGCCTCGGTACTCAGCGCCTCCTCGAGCATGACCCCGTTGAGCTCTTCGCGATCCTTGATCTGGCCGACCCAGCCGCCGGCCCTGGAGCCCTCTTTACCGTCCGGATCCTGGACGACGCCGTCGAGCGAGACGAACTCGCTCAGGATGATCTTCCCCATTTCGGATCTCCTTGGTATGCGGTGTCAGACGACAGCTATAGACACCGCGATGTCGGGAAAGTGGGCGCCGGACCCGACGCCCGGTTCGCCCCTCGGCAGGTGTCGATACAGAATGGAAATGCGGCCAGGCCCGGGAAGAGGTGACGTGACGGTGGCGATGGTGACAACCGATCTGATGTCAAGGGCGCGGGCGGGGGACAGCGACGCGTTCGGTGATCTCGCCGAACCGCACCGCCGAGAGCTGCTGGTGCACTGCTACCGGATGCTCGGATCCTTCCAGGACGCCGAGGACGCCCTCCAGGACACGCTGCTGACCGCCTGGCAAAGTCTCGCCGGGTTCGAGGGCCGCGCCTCGCTTCGCACCTGGCTCTACCGGATCGCCACCAACCGGTGCCTCAACGCGCGTCGCTCGGCCGGTCGACGCCGGGCCAAGGAGTGGGACGTGCCCAACGTCGAACCGCCGGAGCCGACCCGGCTCGGCGAGGTGATCTGGCTCGAGCCCATGCCCGATGCCATGCTCGAGGGTGCGATCGAGGTCGCGCTCGGTCCGGGCGCCCGGTACGAGCAGACCGAATCGATCTCCCTGGCCTTCGTGACCGCCCTTCAGGTCCTGCCGCCTCGCCAGGTCGCCGTGCTGATCCTGCGCGACGTCCTCGGATTCCACGCCGCTGAGGTGGCCGAGATGCTGGATTCGACCGCCGGCTCGGTCCACAGCGCCCTCAAGCGGGCGCGCGCCGGCCTGCAGCGCATCCGGCCGTCAGCCGCCGGCCCAGCACGGCCGCCCGTCTCCGACTCAGCCGTCGAGGACGCGATCGTGGCGAAATTCGTGCGCGCGTGGGAGTCGGCCGATCTCGATGCCCTGGTGGGCCTTCTGACCGACGACGTCTTCGCCTCGATGCCACCGATGCCGTTCGAGTACGAAGGCAGAGATGTCGTCGCCCGGTTCTGCGCGAGCATCTTCCGCTCGCGCCGGAGGTTCGACCTGGTGCGGACGCGAGCCAACGGGCAGCCGGCGTTCGGAGCCTACCTGCGCGCCCCGAACGGCATCAGCCACGGCATGGGCCTCTACGTCCTCACCCTCACCGGCGAGCGGATCTGCCCCATGACCCGCTTCGAGAACACCGTGCTCCCTTCGTTCGGGCTACCGCGATCGCTCCCGAGCCGATAGCCGGCATCCAATGTGGAAGGCGTCGGCCCAAACGGAGAAGCGATGCCGCCGCCATGCCCGCGATGGCGAGCTGCTCGCGGATGCGGGACATGGTCGCGTGGATGGCTCCGGCGGTCTACGGGAAGTCGCCCGACCTCGCCTCACCTGGGGTCGATCGCGCGCCGGTCAATACCCCACCCACCCCGACGGGGGCTGGCCCGTGAAGTACGCCGGAGAAGGGCGAATGTCAAGGGGCCCGTGTTAAGAAAAAGTGCCGATCTGAACTCGATACACGTCCACGATTGGTCGTGTTAAGGGCCGAATT
>JBAPVZ010000671.1:0-3953 GCA_049283435.1 Candidatus Dormiibacterota bacterium | reverse complement strand
TGACTGATCCGCTCCGAGGGCTCGCGGGCTGCGGCCGACGCGTCTCGAGCAGGAGGCGGGATGGGCGACGTCAGCGCCGGCAAGCTCGGGTCCGCACGGCTCGCCAGACACTGGTTGCAGCCGAGGCTCTTGCGCCCGGCGACGAGCGCCGCCGGCTCGTCGCAGGCCGGGCAACGCGTGGGTAGAAAGTGACGCAGACCGGGCAGCCAGACCAGCGCGAACGGGTACGCGCGGGGGCCGCGCTGCACCGTCACCGGAAGCAGAAACGCCGGGATCAGCAGGAGGTGCAGGCGCAAGAGCTGCGTCTCGCTTCTGGGCTCGTGCTTTTCGTCGATCTCACGCAGGCGCCGTTCCCGCTCCTCCCGCGCCGCCGCGGCTTGTGCGTCGTACAGCCCCTGGCGTTCGGCGTCGGCCCGAGCCCGGCGTTCGGCGATCGATCCGAGCACGGTGTCGTAATAGGCGCCGACCGTCGCTCGTTCGTCTTCGCGCAATCCCCTCGCCTCGCGACGGAGGCGTGCCAGGCGGGCATCGATGCGCAGGCGGAGGATCCGATCCGCCGTTCCGAGCGTCTGCGGCAGATGGGGCTCCAGGCAGCGGTCGTCCGCGCTCTGGCCGGACCGCTGCGCGGTGGCGACGGCCTGGCGGACCGGCGCGGCCAGCTCCAGCCCCGAATGGGCGTCGAGCCAAATATCCTCGCGCTCTTGGATCGGCCGGTCTACCTGATAGGTGACGAGCGCGCCGACCCGGGCGACCGGCAGGCGTGCGGCGACGGGGGGCGCCCGCAGCTCGAAGCGGCCGTGGTCGAGCGAGACGTCAGCACGGGCCTGCGCCAGCAGCTCGGCCCCGGCCGGTGGTGGCAGCGCCGGCCAATCTGGGATCGCGTAGGCGACGTCCTTCTCGTCGAGGACATCGCGCGCCGCTCGCTCCAGGGCGGGGTGGCCGGCCCCGAGGAGGAGCGCGCCGTCATCGGCCACGTCGGGGTCGGACGTCACCGTCAGCTCCTCCGGCAGGTCGAGTCGCTGCTGGAGGGGTTGCGGCAACAGGACCAATGAGGACTCGGGGCCGCGATCGATCAGCGCTCCCCGGCGCTCGGCGTAGCGCAGCCAGAAACGCAGCGAGGGGTCGGTGCGAAGGTCGGTCACCGGTCGCCCATCAGCCGATCGTTGCGCTGCCGGCTGGCCGAGCTGGCCTGCCGGGCCTCCGCGAGCTCCTCCCCGAACGTATCCAGCCGCTCGCCGAACTCCTGCTCGTCGCGCGCCTCCACGTGGAGCCGGAAAAGGAAGCTCTCGAAGTCGAAATCGTCCTCGATGCGCCCCAGGATCAGGTCGAGCTCGCCGACGACCAGCTCGAAGAGGTTGATCTTGCGCTCCAGCACCGACAGCATCCGGTCCTCGATCGTCCCCACCGTGGTCAGATTGACGACGGTCACGTCGTGCTCCTGGCCGATACGGTGGATCCGGCCCAGCCGCTGTTCGATCTCCATCGGATTCCAGGGCAGGTCGTAATTGACCATGACGTGCGCGAACTGGAGGTTTCGGCCCTCGCCGGCCGCCTCCGTCGTGAGGAGGATTGGGACATCGTCACGAAAGCGCCGGATCGCATCCTCCTTCTCACGTCGTGACAGCCCGCCGTGGTAGACGGCCGAATCCCCCGAGAGGGCCGTCAGCGCTTCCCGGAGGAGGTCCAGTGTCTGGCGGAACGCGGTGAACACGATGACCTTCTCGTCCCGATCGAGGTGCCGGTGCAGGAGGCGGAGGAGCGTCTGCGTTTTGGCGGGCTCTCCGACGCTGCGTGCGAGCGCTGCCAGCTTCGTCCATCCGCGCCTCTCCAACGATGGCGCGAGCGCCCGAGGACTCGATCCGGCGAGCCGCTGCAGCGCCCGCAGGCCGAGCAGGTCGGCGCGAGACGCGCGGGCCGCGTCGTCGCGCACACGGCCCGACACCTGCCGGTAGACCTCCGTCTCTGCCGGTCCTGGCGCGGCTCGGATCGTCTCTGCCAGTCGGCGCGGGAGCATGAGCTTCACTTCGCTTCGCCGATGCCGGACCATGACCTCGCGAGCGCGAGCGCGCAGACGCCCGAGATCTCGGGGCGGCGAATCCTCGTGCTCGGTCCCGTGGGTACGGCGAAACTCGGCCAGCGACCCGAGATGCCCTGGCCGGACGAGGCTGACGAGCTGGAACAGGTCGTCGAGGCGATTCTCGACCGGCGTTGCCGTCAAGAGCAGCAGATACCGGGTGAGCAGCGATCTGACCAGCTTCGCGGATGCGCTGCGGGGCTGCTTCAGACGGTGCGCCTCGTCGACGATGACCAGATCCCAGGGACCGGCCGAAAGTTGGGTGGCCAGCGGCACCCGGCGGGCGGCGGCGAGGGACAGCAGCACGAACCCGGCGGCACGGTCGACCTCGAACTGGCGCCACTGCCGGCTGTCCTGCAGCACGACCGGAAGGCCGAACTTGCGGTCGAGCTCCTCGTGCCACTGCTCGACAAGGCCGGCCGGGGTCAGGATCAACACCCGGCGTGCGAGCCGGCGCAGGTGCAGCTCGCTGAGCACGAGGCCCGCCTCGATCGTCTTGCCGAGCCCGACTTCGTCGGCCAGGATCGCGCGCCCGCGCATCGCCCGCAGCGCGGTCGAGGCAGCCTGCAGCTGGTGGGGGAACGGCACGAACCGCAGGTGGGGCGGGGACAGGAACGTCTCGAAGCCGGGCCGCGCCCACACCTCCGCCGCCTCGTCGACGAGGGCGGAGTTGTCGGGGTCGAGCAGGCGAGGCTGGGCCAGGCGCTCGAGCAGCGGCGCGTAGGGCCCGAGCCCGTTCTGCGCGGAGGCAGAGCTCAGCCACTCGGCGAGCGAACGGCCCCAAGCCGGTGCACAGGCCATCCGATCCTCATGCCTGCCCGACAGCAGCGGCAGAACAGGGACTCGCGGCCCCGCCGAGGGGCCCGTCATGCGGTGAGGATTCGAAAGCCGCCGCGCCTCGTGCCCAGCGGCGAAGTCTGATGGATCAAGCGCGTTCCCAGATTAGGTTGCAGGCGGACCAGACGTGGGTCGAGCATAGACGCCCGTACTACCTCCGCACCACCTTTACGCGGCTCCGCTCAGGGGACGTCTGCGATCCGGTTGCATGGCCGTGGCCCGGGGGTTCTACGTCGTCGTCTCCGGCCCGCCACGCAGTGTCAAGACGGCGCTCGCCGGTCCGCCGCCGCGCGAGCTGGCACGACGCTGCAACGCCGGACGCCTGAGACAGGAGCCCCGTGCGGTAGTCCCGCCCGCGGGGATCTGTGCGGGGGGCCGCCCGTGGGACGTCGCGACCGCGATCGACAGGACCTCGCTACCTCGACGCTGGCGAGCGCGGGGCGGCCGGCGTGCATACTCGTCGGGGTCGGCCCGGGCGTTCGACGCCGGGGCCGGACGTGGATGCCGGCGGCGGAGCTTTCGGAGGTGATGCGCGCAATGGCGAGCCAGTGCATGCCGGGCATGTCGATGCCCGGCTGTCCGTCGCCGGCGCCCGCAGCCTCGCCGTCCTCCGGCGCCGCACTTTCCGGCACGCACGTCGTGCTCGTGCTCATCGTCGCGCTGTCGCTGTTCGTCCTCTTCGCCTTCACCTGGCGAGCCGTCCAGCGCGCGCGGATCCCCGGTTACAGGTGGGCCTCCGATTGGCTCGGTCATGGCGTGCACGCGCCCGGCATGATCGCGATGAGCCTGCTCATGCTCGGTGTCGTGCCGTCGATCGGACCGCCGTGGGCCTACGAGGCCGGATACGGGGCGCTCGCGCTCGTGTTCCTCGGCCTGGCGTTGACGGCCCGCGGGCGACTGCGACCGTCACGAGACGGGTGGCACCTCTTCCTCCACCTGTCGATGGTCTACATGTTCGCCCGCCTGGAGCTGCTTCCCCTGACCGTCGTGTTCCTAGCTCTCTACGTCCTCTTCATCGTCTACTACGGATGGCAGTCGGCGC
>JBAPVZ010000670.1:0-2531 GCA_049283435.1 Candidatus Dormiibacterota bacterium | reverse complement strand
TCGGCGGGGACGTCCTCACCCTGTGCGACCAGGGGGCGGCGACGAGCAGCGTCCGCCACCGCGCCTGGTCGGTCGGCGAGCGCCGGGTTCATCACCTGATCGATCCGCGGACCGGTTCGCCGGCGGCGACCGGCGTCGCGCAGGTGCAGCTCGTCGCGACCTCGGCGCTCGAGGCCGAGGTCCTCGCGAAGGAGGCCCTGCTGCTCGGGCCGGCCGCCGGTCGGGCGCTGCTGCGCCGGCACGCGGCCGCCTGGCGGCTCGAGCTCGATGCCTGAGGGGGCCGACGCCGGCATCTACCTCTGGATCCTGACGCGCATCGCGGGGCTCACCGCCTACGCGGTCCTCGCGCTCGCCCTCCTCACCGGCCTCTCGCTGCGCAGCGCCGTCCTCGCGCCGCTGGCGACGAATCGAGTCCTCCGCGGCACCCACGAGTTCGCGACCGTGCTCTGGATCCCGCTCGGCGTCGTGCATCTGGGCGGCCTCCTGCTCGACACGACGGCACACATCGGCATCGCCCAGCTCGTCGTGCCCCTGACGGCGCCCTACGGCACGCTCGCGCTCGCCCTCGGCGCGGTGAGCCTCGACCTCCTGCTGCTCGTGATCGCGTCCGGACTGCTGCGGTCCACCTGGCGGTCCCGCCTCCCCGCCCGACTGGGGTCGTGGGTGCATCGGCTCGCCTACCTCGCGTTCGGCTGCGTCTTCCTGCACGCCCTGCTCGCGGGCACCGACTTCGCCAGTCTGCTGATCTCCTCGATCGCCTGCGCGATCGCCGGCGCGCTCGGTCTGCTCACCATTTCGCGGATCGTCTGGGGGCGCCTCGCGGACTGATCGCCTCCGCCTTGCGCGACCTTCACTGGTCGGGTGCGCGGTGTTAATTGCAATAGGTAGGTAACTGAGGAGATGTTGCTGCATCCGTCGCCTCAGCCGCCCGCCTGCCCGGCGAAACCACCGGGGCGTCTCGCTGGACGGGCCGACCTCCACGCCCACACGCACTACAGCGACGGCTCCGACTCACCGGCGCAGCTGCTCGCCGCCGCCCGCCGCCGCGGCCTCGACGTGCTCGCCGTCACCGACCACGACACGATCGAGGGGGCGCGTCGTGCGGCCGACCTCGCGCAGCGAGCGGCCAGAGGCCCGGAGGTCGTCGTCGGGGAGGAGGTGTCGAGCCGCGACGGCCACATCCTCGGCCTCTGGCTGCGCGAGCGGGTCCCGCCCGGACGCACGGCCTGGCAGACGGTGGAGGCCATCCACGCGCAGGGCGGCGTCGCGATCGCGGCCCACCCGTTCTGGCACGCGCAGCCCAGCGGACGGCGCTTCGCCCACGGCGTCGGCCCGCTGCTCGCCGAGGTCGCGTTCGACGCGGTCGAGATCCGCAACGGCGGCGTGACGCCGAGCATGTACCGGGCGAATCGCCAGGCCCAGAGCAGGGCTCGAGGGCTCGGCCTGATCGGGGTCGGGGGCTCGGACGCGCACGTCCGCGACGCGCTCGGGCTCGGGTCCACCGCCTTCCGGGGCAGCACCGCGGCGGATCTGCGGACGAGCCGGCGGGAGGGAGCGGTCGCTGCGCTCGGGCGGCCGCCGGGAGCGCGCACCCTGTGGTGCTACCTCACCTGGCTCGTCCGGCGGCCGCCCGGCACGGCGGCGTCGGCGGTCACGGGAGTCCACGCCTGATGCCGGCCCAGCTGCGCATCGCGATCGTCAGCGAGACGTTCCTGCCGCAGACGAACGGGGTCGTCACGCGGCTCGGCCACACCCTGCGACACCTGAGCCAGGCCGGCGACGAGGTGCTGCTGCTCGTCCCCGAGGGTGGGGCGACCGAGCACGAGGGGGTGCCCGTCCACGGCGTCAGCGGATTCGCGCTCCCCGTCTATCCCGATCTCAACGTCGCGCTGCCCCGCCCCGGCGTGCAGCGCGCGCTGGACCAGTTCCGGCCCGACGTCGTGCACGCCGTGAACCCGGCCGTGCTCGGGTTGAGCGCGGTCTACCACGCACGGAGGCGCGGCACCCCGCTGATCTGCTCGTTCCACACGCATCTGCCGCGCTACCTGCACCACTACGGGCTCGGTGCCCTGGAGCCGCTCGCCTGGCGCTTCCTGCGCCGCCTCCATGCCGAGGCCGACCGCAACCTCTGCATCTCCCGACCGATGCAGCAGGAGCTGCGCTCGCACGGGTTCCCGCGCCTGCACCTGGGGTGGCGCGGCGGGGTCGACGGAGAGCGCTTCCGGCCCGCGCGACGGACACACATCGCTCGCCGCCGCCTGCTCGGCGACCACGGTGAGGGACCGCTGCTGCTCTACGTGGGCCGGCTCGGCGCCGAGAAGGGCATCGATCGACTGCGTCCGGTGCTCGATGCGCTGCCCGACGCTCGTCTGGCACTCGTCGGTGACGGCCCGCACCGCGGCGAGCTGGAGCGCCTGTTCTCGGGCTCGGCGACCACGTTCGTCGGTCGCCTGAGCGGGATCGAGCTCGCCGAGGCGTACGCGTCGGCCGACCTCTTCTGCTTCCCCTCGGACACGGAGACGCTCGGACTC
>JBAPVZ010000669.1:0-3348 GCA_049283435.1 Candidatus Dormiibacterota bacterium | reverse complement strand
GCGAGACGATTGTCGGTTGGATCACGAATCGAGACGTGATGCGTGTGTTCGCCCCGCGTCTCGGACAGAACGTCCTGGGGGCCGAGGACCCGACAGCAGCAGCCGAAGAGCTCGCGGTCGAACGGGTTGCGCAGCACCTGCGTCAGCCGCACACACCGCTCGACGACTACCGGCTGGTGACCCTGGTCGTGCCGAGCATCGAGAGCACCGGTCTGCGGGCTGCCGACATCGACTGGCCTCCCGGTGCGCTGGCGGTCGCTGCACGGCGCGGCGGGATCGGCTTCACGGTCCATGACCGCACGGAACTGCACGAGGGCGACCTGGTCACCGTCCTGGCCCCGACCGAGCATGCCGACGCGGTGGCCGATGCGCTGCGCACCGCTGCGACCGCCGACGACGTCGCCGAGGACGGGGCCGCCGGCTGATCGAGGCGGGCCCTGGGTTATCGGCCACGAATCGCCGATACGCCCCATCTCCCCCGTAGAGAGCGGGCCGAAAGGCGGAGTGTGAGCGCCTCAATCACCTGGGCTGCCCTCGCCCGCGAGCGGGCGCCTCTGCGACGCCTCACCGTCCCTCTCAACGAGCAGCTGCTCGGCGCGCTACGGCGCGCTGCTCAGCGTGAGGGCGTCACCTTCACTCACTGGGCCGTCTCTGGCCTTCTCCACCGGCGACGGCGCGACGCCTGCCACGCCTACCGAAGCGCGAGCAGCTCCTCGACAAGAGCCCTCGAGCTCGAGGCGACGATCACCTTCACGCCAAGCCACCCCTGCCGCTGCAGCCCACGCCGTCGCCGGCGCTGCACAGCCGGCCTGAGTGCGTTTCTCACCTGGGCGGACGAGTCGGCGGTGCACGTGGATCGGTCGACGACGGTTGCGCTCGTCCTGGTCGGCGCCTTCTTCTCGATCCCTGTTTGGCGGGCTGTCGACCGCTTTCAGGGCCTGCCCTGGGTAGGGCTCAGTCGGGTGACCGTGAGCCGGCTCCCAGGGCTAGGGCTCGTCGTCGCGTGCGGCATTGCGCGCATTGCGCAGCGTCTTCCGGACGGTGCGGTTTCGGAGCAGCATCCCGCCCAGGCCGGCGGCCGTCCTGCCGGCGAGCCGTCCCGTCTCCGCCGCCAGATCGACCTCGCGGCCTTTCGCTGACCGGCGCGGGGGCGCCGGGCCATCAGCCGCCGGTTGCGGCGGCTCCGGTGCAGGTTCGCCGTTGCGCTCCACGGACCCTACGATAGAGCCATGGGCGCGACGCTGCGAGGCGAGCTACCGCCCGGTCCGCGGCTCCCCCGTGCGCTGCAGACGCTGCTCTGGCTGGGGCGGCCGATCGGGTTCCCGGCCGCCGTCGAGCGACGGTACGGCGCGCCTCACACGCTCCGCCTGCAGGGGAGCGCGCAGTCGGTGTTCGTGAGTTCGTCCGAGGACGTGCGTCGAGTGTTCGAGCTGCCGGTCGAGCAGGCGACGGCGGCCGAGGAGAACCTCGTGCTGGAGCCGCTGCTCGGCAGCCGCTCGGTACTGCTGCTCGACGGCCCGGAGCACCTGCACCGCCGCCGGCTGCTCGGCAGGTTCCTGCACGGCGACGCGATGCGGCAGCACGAGGCCGCGATCGTCGACATCACCGCCCGCGAGATTGCAGCCTGGCCGCGGGGCGTCCCGATACCGCTGCTGCCGCGAATGCGCTCGATCACCATGGCGACGATCCTGCGCGTCGTGTTCGGCGTCGAGCCCGGCCCGCGGGCGACGCGACTGCGCGAGGCGGTGGAGGAGCTGCTCGGCGTCGGTGCGACGTGGATGGTGATCCCGGCGTTCCGCCGCGACCTCGGACCTCGCAGCCCCTGGGGCCGCTTCCTCCGCCTGCGGGCAGAGATCGATCGGACGCTCGAGGAGGAGATCGCCGACCGCCGGGCGCGCGCCGGCGAGGCCGCCGACGGCACCGTCATCGACGGGCTGCTGCGGGACGGGACCCTGCACGACGCCGACCTCTGCAACGAGCTGCTGACACTGCTCATCGCGGGTCTGGAGACGACGGCGACCGAGCTCACCTGGGCCTTCCTGCTGCTCCTCCAGCACCCCCGCGCGCTCGAGCTCGCGCGTGACGATAACGAGTGGCGCCTGGCGGCGATCCGGGAGACCCTGCGGGTGCGCCCGGCGTTCCGCCTGGCGTCGCGGCGGCTGCAGTGCCCGATCGACGTCGGCGGCTACCGGCTGCCGTCCGGGACGACGCTCGGAGGGGACATCGTGGCGGCGCATCAGCGCGCCGAGAACTATCCCCATCCGGAGTCGTTCGACCCCGCACGCTGGATCGGCAAGCGCCCCGACGCCCACACCTGGATCCCGTTCGGCGGCGGGCTGCGGCGCTGCCTCGGCGCCTCGCTGGCGCAGTTCGAGATGGACGTCGTGCTGCGCGAGGTGCTGGGCCGCGTCGAGCTCCGGTCGGCGTCGAACGAGGTGGAGCCGGTGCGCCTCCACGCGGTCGTCATGGTGCCGTCGCGGGGCGGTCTGGCGGTCGTCGCCGATCGGGTGACTCCACGGGCGTGAGCGGGTCGCCGGCGCCCGGCGGTCGGCGCCGGGTCGAGGTCGCGCCGGAGCGGCTCGCCCGCTGGCTCGACAATTGGGCGGCGCGGCATGGAGCGGTCGCGACCCGCGTCACCCCGGAGGCGGTCACGTTCACCGGCGCCGATGGTGGGGTCGTGCGCTGCGAGGTGCCGTTTCCGCCGCTCGCGTTCGACGGTGCGTCGGCAGACTCCCCCGTGGACCTGCCCGGCCTGGAGGCGGCGCCGTTGCTCGCGCACGTGAGCTGCGAGCGGACGGTCGCGGTGCTGCTCGCCCGGCGCGGCGGGCACGCGGTCGGCGTCTTCCAGGGGAGGCGGCTCGTCGCGTCGAAGGTGGGGCGCCGGCTCGTACACGGGCGGAGTGCCGCCGGCGGGTGGTCACAGCATCGGTTCGAACGGCGTCGCGAGAACCAGGCTCGGGAGGCGCTGAAGGCGGCGGCGGCTGACATGGCACGGGTGCTCGAGCCCTGGCAGGATCGATTGGACGCGGTTGTCACCGGCGGGGAGCGGGGCGCGCTCGCCGCGCTCGCGAACGACCCCCGTCTGGCACCGCTGCTGGCTCGCGCCGAGCACCGCGTCCTCCCGCTCCCGAATCCGCGGCGCGCCGTGCTCGAGGAGGCGCCCGATCGCTACCGAGCGGTCGTCATCGAGCTCGAGGAGCCGGCTTGATCAGGACGGCTCGGCCTGGCCTGCGGGCACTGGTTCGGGCTGCGGCCGACCGCGGACGACGCCCGCGATCTTGCCCCAGTTCGCGAACACGATCGCGGCGAGCAGCAGCACGGTGCCGACGACCTGGGCCGGGTAGAGCG
>JBAPVZ010000668.1:0-2893 GCA_049283435.1 Candidatus Dormiibacterota bacterium | reverse complement strand
ACCCCGCTCATCCCTGGCACGGGCTGTGGCGTTTCAAGACCGGGTTCGGCGGTCGCCTCGTCAACACGGCCGGCGCACTGGACATGACCTTCAAGGGCTTGCGCGCGCGACTCGTTCTCGATGGCGGGTATGGGAGCCTGGCTGACCCTCTTCGTCGGCGGTTCGTCGCTCGCCAACTGACCGACGGCCGAAGGTAGTGGTGCCCGGCGTTACTGCTCGCCGCTCGCGGCGTAGAAGCCCAAATCCCACTCCGCCGCAGTACCACAAGCGGATCGTCGACAAGGACGCATTGCGCAGGCTGCCATCACCGGCCGGAGTCGACGCCCTGTCGAACGATCAATTACGCTGCCCCGACGCGAGGCGGAAGGCCGCTGTCTACTGGATGAGCATCTGGGCGAGCACGTGCCCCGGCGCGATCGGTGGATGACTCACGCCGGCGTGTCCGCCCACTCGTCGCCCATCGCGGCATCGGCGGCTGAGAGCTGGTCCGCCGCAGCGAGGTAGGCTGACCAGCCCTCCGGATCGGACTCTCGGTAGCAGTGGACCGCCGCGAGGGCGGCGGCCTGACAGTGCTCGTCGATCAGTCGCCGGACGGTCTCCTCGGCGGACGCTCCCCCGAACTCCTCATGGCCGATCCGCAGCACCCGCCGTCTGGTCTCATCACTGACGCGCAACATGAGTACCTAATACCATTCAGTTAACCGCTCTGTCGAGGTCTTCTCGCCCACCACCCGACGGCGTAGCGATTCCTCGCAGGGTCGGCAGGGGTCGAGGCGCATCGAGGTGCGGCGCGACAACGAGAACGAACGTGGTGGCGGACAGCCCACATCCAGTTGCGACGACTAGCGGGGGCCGAGCCCGGTGCGTCCATCGAGCAGCTCCCGGGCCATGTCGAGGTGTCCAGCATGGCGCGCCGTCTCCTCGATCAGATGCAGCACGATCCGGCGCAGGTCGGTGGCGTCGTCCGGGCCGACCCACGCCGGTCGGCATCGCGGTGGCGTCCCCAGCGGCAGGTCGCGGAGCGTGGCGTCGTTGTCCGCGCACTGCCGCCGGTACCCGGCGATCACGTCGGTGTCCGGCCGGTCGGTCCGGAAGGGACCCCACTCGCCAACCTCCGTGGAGTCGTCGGGCGGAGGCAGCGAATCGGGATCGCCGGTCAGGACCACCTGGATCCAGAAGAACTCGGCTCCGGTGAGGTGCTCGACGAGACCGAGCGGTGTCCATCCCGAGGGGACCACCGAGGTGCGCATCGCCGGCTCCGGCAGTCCGTCCAGGATGGCGAGCACGCTCTCCCGCTGCGCGGCGAGGAACTCGAAGAGCGCTTCCCGTTCGGGATCGGTGCTGTGGTCGCGGTTGTTGCGTGACATCGGAAGACAAGGCGCCGCTCCGGCCCCATACTCATCGCGGTGGGCGATCTTTTTGTGCCTGCGCTGGGGGCGGCCCCGGACGACGCCGCCGACTTCGCGCGGCTGGCGGAACCGCTGCGCGGGGAGTTGCGCGCGCACTGCTACCGGATGCTGGGGTCGGTCCACGACGCCGAGGACGCGGTGCAGGAGACCATGCTCCGCGCCTGGCGGGGCCGTCAGCGGTTCGCCGGGCGCGGCTCATGGCGCTCCTGGCTGTACACCGTCGCCACCCGCGCCTGCCTGGACGCCATTCGGACACGGGCGCGGTGCGTGCTGCCGGCCGACCTGGGGCCTCCGAGCGACCACGCCGTCGACGCCGACGCGCCCCTGGAGGGGATGGCATGGCTCGGCCCCTACCCGGACGACGGACTGGCCGCCGGCCGGCTCAGCCCGGAGGCGCGCTACGAACAGCGGGAGGCGGTCGAGCTGGCGTTCGTCGCCGCGCTCCAGCACCTCACCGGGAACCAGCGCGCGGCGCTGCTCCTCTTCGAGGTAGTCGGTCTCTCGGCGGCCGAGATCGCGAACATGCTTGGCAGCTCGGTGCCAGCCGTCAACAGCGCGCTGGGGCGGGCGCGGAAGACCCTCGCCGCCCGCGCTCCCGAGCGCAGCCAGCAGCCGACGCTGCGCGGGCTCGGCGACACCCGCCTGCGAGAGGTCGTCGAGCGGTTCTGCTCCGCCCTCGCCCGAGGCGACGCCGCCCTGCTGGTCTCGCTGCTGACCGAAGACGCCACCTGGTCGATGCCGCCACTCCCGCACTGGTACCGCGGCAAGGCGGCGGTGATGGACTTCGCCGTGCGGGTGCCGATGGGGAGCTGCGGCGCCTGGCGCCATCTCCCGACCAGCGCCAACGGACAGCCCGCCGCCGCCCTCTACCTTCGCCCTGAGGGCGCGCCGGCCTACCACGCCTGGTCGATCAACGTGCTCTCGCTGCGGGGTGATCGCGTCCACGACATCACCTCATTCCTCGACGAGACCGCGTTCGAGGCGTTCGGACTGCCCGCGAGCCTCGCCTGACCCCGACCGCGCCGCGTAAGGTCCTTGGGGCGCGGCTCAGGGGCGGGGGGATATCGAAATGAAATCCTGCTGGAAGATGGACGTTCTGATCAGGGACCTGCCGGACGACGTGCACGCGGAGCTGGCGCGCCGCGCAGCTGCGAGCGACATGAGTCTGCCTGCCTACCTGCGCGAGGTGCTGTCCAATCACGTGGCCGCGCCCTCGATGGATGAGTGGCTGCGCCGGGTCCGAGACCTGGGTCCGGTCCCGGTCGACGGCCCGACCGGGGCCGAGCTCACTGCCGCCGCGCGCGCCGAGGATGACGAGCTCGTCGGCCGTTGAGTCGCCGTCGCCGACGCTGCCACGGTCCTCGATCTCATCTGCGATTTCCCCGCCGCCGAGCCGTACCGCAGTGCGCTTTCGCTGGCCACGACGGTGGCCGCACCCGGCCATCTCGACGCCGAGGTTCTCTCGGCATTGGGCCGGCTCAAGC
>JBAPVZ010000667.1:0-4573 GCA_049283435.1 Candidatus Dormiibacterota bacterium | reverse complement strand
CCCCCACATCGGACGTGAAGCGCGTGCCCCCCGTCACCTTGCCCAGTCCCTCCAGACGGCGTTCCCCGGTGCCTATCACTGCCACCTCCGAATCATTGCAGAGTCGCGGGTCGACGATCGCCGATCGGCGGCGCGCCCGTGCGGAGATGGCTGCGTGTGCCCGGGCGGCGGCGCGCCGCCTCAGTGGCGCCGCTCGTGCGCTCGCCAGTTCCGCTCCAGGTTGTCGATCAGGGCCGGCGCGAACACACACCGCGCCTGCTCGCGGCAGTACAGCGCGGCGTAGCGCCGGAAGTCGTCGATCGGCTCCTCAGCGATCCGCAGCGCCTTGCGGTTGGCGGACACGCTCACCGGCCCCGCGCTCACCATCTGCTCCGCGTTGCGCGCGATCGCGGCGTCCATCTCACCCGGCTCCACGATTTCGTCGCAGAGGGCGTTCGCATCGTCGTCGCCGAACCGGAAGCCGCGCTCCGCCATGATCGCCTGCCGGCTCGCACGGTCGCCGATGAAGATCGGGAGCCGCGCGTTGGAGACGCCGGGGATGATTCCCTCCTTGCGGGCCGGCAGGGTCGCGTAGGAGCCGCGCTCGGCGAGGATGCGGTCGGTCACGAGCAGGATCTGGCAGCCGCCGCCGATCGCGTGCGTCTCGACGGGCGCGATCCAGGGCTTCTCCCACGTCCCCTCCAGCTCCTCCGACCAGTCGTCCCGCCGCCACTCGTCGGCGATCCAGAGGCCGCGCCGCATCTTGTTCACGAAACCGAGCTCGCGCGGCATGAAGAACTCGGCGAACGAGATCTGGCCCCAGTAGAGCGCGGTCAGGTTGATGCCCGAGTTGAAGACGCGGCGACCGGCGTACCGCGGGTGTTCGGCCACGCTGCCGCGCAGCAGGCACACGTCGATCGCCGGGTCGAGCAGCACCAGGTCGACGCCGATTTCTAGCGCCGAGGCCGTCGTGTCGTCCTCGGCGTTGAGCACGCGTGGGTTCCAGAGCTCGACGACGCCGAGCCGACCCTGCCGGGAGACGCGGGCCGGCCCGAGGTCGAGGGCACCGGTATGCCGGAACTCGTCGAGCCGCGCCAGCGACTCCTCGCGCGGCGCGAGCATCGCGTGCACGAGGTGAAGCCCGGTGCGCCGATCGGCGAGGAACTGCGCGATCAGCTCGCCCTGGTCGATCTCCAGCCCGTCCTTCTCCGACTGCTTGCGATTGCGCTCGGCCGCCATCGCCGCCGCGGAAGGCGCCAGGCCCGTGACATGCTCGGCGGCGAGCTGAAGCAGCACCTCGACGCGGCGCGCCGAGCGGAGGCCGTCCGTCAGCTCCTCGTACAGCGCGGGCGCGTTGCGGCGCAGGAACGCGTGACGTGCCCCGCGGAGGACCTCGCGAACGGCGTCGCGACCGGCTCGCCCCTCGGTCCGCGCCAGCTGCTCCTCACCGATCTGCACGAAGCTCGTGAGCCGGCCCGCGTCGGCCGCCAGGTCGCCCCCGAACTTGGGCCGGCGCCGCTCCAGATCCTCCGAGAGCCCAGTCGTCATGCGGACCATGATGCGCCGCGCCGCGGCGGCCTCGTCACTCGCCGGTCGCGCCGTCCAGCAGCTCGCGGATCGCGTCGGCGTGGCCGGCGTGCCGCGCCGTCTCGTTGATCAGGTGCAGCAGCACCCAGCGCAGGTCATGGTCCTGGCCGCGGCGGCAGGGCGCGGTGAGCGAGGGCAGCGAGCGAACCGTCGCGTTCGTGGAGACGGCGCGCGCCCGGTAGGCGGCGATCGCGTCGGGCACGGCGAGCTCCGGCCCGGGACGGAACTCCTCCTCGCGCCGGCTCGTCGCCGCGCCGAGGAACCCGCCGTCGATCCAGCGCCATTCGACGTGGGTTAGATGGTTGACGATGCCGAGCAGCGGGATCAGCCGGCCGTCGGGCTGCCAGCGCGCACCCGCGTCGTCGATGCCGTCCAGCTTGCGCACGATCGATCCCCGCAGGTAGTCGAGCCAGCGCAGGAGCAGCTCGCGCTCGTCGGGATCGCCGATCGGGAAGCCGATCTCCGCATCGGTCGCCATCGGCGAGCAGCCTACCTCGGTGCGGCGCTCGGACGCACGCCGATCGCCGGCAGACGGACCCTATCTCGGCTCGCGAAGCGTCGAGTCGCCGGCAATCGGCCCTCTCCGGAGGCGACACCCGGGGGCACTACTAGCTCGCGGCGTAGCGGAACGCCCGCCGGTAGGCGAGCGGTGAGGTGCCGGTGAGTCGCTGGAAGTGCAGCCGCAGACTGGCGGCGGTCCCGAAGCCGCAGCGGTCGGCGACGAGCTCGACCGGGAGGTCGGTCGACTCCAGGAGCTCGCGCGCAGCCCCGCCGCGCTCGCCGATCAGCCACTGCAATGGCGTCGTGCCGACCTGCGCCTCGAACCGTCGAGCGAACGTGCGCACGCTCATCCCGGCACAGCGTGCGAGCTGGTCGACGGTCAGCGGACGCTCCAGGTTCGCCCGTGCCCAGTCGAGCACGGGACCGAGCCCGTCGTCACCGTCCGGCGGCACCGGACGCTCCACGTACTGCGCCTGCCCCCCCTCCCGATGCGGCGGGACGACAAGGCGCCGGGCGAGCGCGTTCGCGACGCGGGCCCCGTGATCGAGGCGGACCAGGTGCAGGCAGAGGTCGAGCCCGGCGGCCGATCCCGCGGAGGTGAAGATCCCGCCATCCTCGACGTAGATCACGTTCGCGTCGACCTCGATCGCCGGGTGCCGGCGGCGCAACTCGTCCGCGTACATCCAGTGGGTCGCGGCGCGACGCCCGTCCAGCAGCCCGGCCGCGGCGAGTGCGAACCCGCCGGTGCAGATCGCGGCGATCCGAGCCCCGCGAACGTAGGCGGCCCGCAAGGCGACGAGCAGCGCGTCGGGGAACGCGGCAGCGGTGCCGTGCGCCGCGCCGACGACGACCGTGTCCACCTCGGCGAGCGCGCCCAGTCCCTCGGGGTGGGGCAGCACGAAGCCCCCTCCGAGACGGGCCGGACCGGGCTCGGTCGCCACGATGCGCAACCGGTACCAGGGGTCGGCGAGATCGGGGCGATCCTCCCCGAAGACCTCGACGGCGAAGCTCAGCTCGAAGATCGCCGCGCCGGGCAGCACGACCAGGCCGACCTGATGAGGCATGGCAGAAATATAACGCATATTGGCGTTTCAGTCACTGGCGGCGTGCTGCGAGAGACGAGATGCTGGATCTCGAGATGGAAACCTGGGAGAGGCGATCACAGATGCCGGCGGAGGCCGGCCGCGAGACCAGGTCGGACGGAGAAGCCACTCGCCGCCTTCGCTGGCGCCAGAGCCTGATCGGTGGAGTCGCACTGCTTGCGGTCTACCTCTGCTGGGGCAGCACCTACAACGCGATCGCGGTCGGGGATCGAACGGTGCCTCCCCTCCTCTTCATCGCCGTCCGGTTTCTCATCGCAGGTGTCGTGCTGCTGCCGCTCGCCGGCCGCCGCACGCGACCGTGGCAAGTGCCGCCCCGGCAGTGGCGCAGCACCGCGATCAGCGGTGTCCTGATGCTCGCGGGCGGCACCGGCCTGGTCGCTGTCGGCGAGCGCACCGTCCCTGGAGGCGTCGCCGCCCTGCTCGTCGCGACGACGCCGATCTGGATGCTGCTGCCGGGCATCCTGCGGCACCCTCGCACGCTGCGACTGGCGACCGTGGCCGGGATCGGAATCGGGCTGGGCGGCGTCGTCGTGCTGCTGGCGCCGTCAGGCCGGAGCCACGTCGACCTCCTCGGCGCCGGGACCGTGCTCCTGTCCGCGATGGCCTGGGCGGCCGGCGCACTGCACAGCCGGCGCGCCGACGAGCCCACCGACCCGTTGCTCGCGAGCGCGATGCAGATGCTCGCGGCCGGCGTCGTGCTCCTCGTCGCCGCGCTGAGCACGGGGGAGCTCGGGCAAGTCGCCCTCACGGCGTTCGGGTGGTCGGGGGGGCTCGCGCTCGGCTGGCTCGTCACGGTCGGATCGCTGGTCGGGTTCAGCGCCTATCTCACCGCGCTCCGACTGCTGCCGCTCCAGCTCGTCTCCACCCACGCGTTCGTCAATCCGCTCGTTGCGGTGCTGATCGGCGCGACGCTGTTCGGCAGCGCGCTGACGCTGCAGGTCGGCCTCGCGGCGGGGCTGACGGTCACCGCCGTCGCCGTGCTGCTCCTCCCCGCTCGGGGCCGCGGCCGAGGCCGAGCCGCGACGTCGGCGGATTCCGGCTGATGCCGCTGGAGGCCGCCGTCGCGACCCCGAACGCCGGCCCGGGGTGGCCTCACCCGCCACCGGCTGCTCGCCGGCTGAGCCTCCCTCGTCACCGTCTACCTGGTGTTGGGCAGCACCTACGTTGACGCTGGTCGTCGGGGTCGCCTCGCTGCTGACCGTCGCCGCCGTCGGCCTCCTCGTCGCGGCCCGTGAGAGCGGCGGGCACTGAGGCGCGTCAGCGGCGCCCCAGGTACGCCTCCAGCGCCTCCTGGTCCTCGGGATCCTCGGTGAACTGCGAGGGGTTCGCGGCCCGCCTGAAGTCGCGGTTCACCTCGCCGTTGAACCAGCGGAAGAAGACGACCAGCCCGTCGACCGCCATCG
>JBAPVZ010000666.1:0-2108 GCA_049283435.1 Candidatus Dormiibacterota bacterium | reverse complement strand
CATCGCAGGTGATCGACCACACGCGGCCGCTCGCGCGCGCCAGTAGTCTTCGGGACTGCAGTCAGCGGCGCCGTCATCCTCGTAGCTCTAACCCAGCATGGTCGCCGCCACGCGAGGGCCTGGCTGTCCCTCGCCGCCGCTGCGCCGTCCAGGCCCTCGAGGACGACCTCCAACTCCTCCAACAGCTACGGCGGGGCCCCGCTGCTTGGGCCCTCCCGGCGGCGCCATGTTCCTCGCACCCAGAACGGATTCAAAGTGCGGTAGCGCCTTTGACGATCCATCCGTCGTCGACGAGGTAGAGGCGTTCGAGCAGACGGTCGTAGGCGACCTGCCTTTGCAGTTGCGGGAAGGTCCATCGACTCTCCCGGGCCGCCGCACTGAGCCGGTCTGTCAGCGCCCGGCGCAAGGCCGCCGGGGTCGCATATCGGTCGCCGGCACTCATATCTTTGCCTTCGCCGCACGCTCGGCGTGCGACAGTGCCTCATCCATCCACCGATCCCTCTCGGGATCACCGGTTATGTCCAGGAACCAGCGCAGTAGTCCAAGACTGTCTCCTCTGCGCAGCCCGAACTGGGCGGCATGGGGTCCGAGGCTATCAGCGAAAGTGCCCGGATAGTCATAGGCCGGACGGATCGCATCGGTGATCAACTGGGCCACCGACTCGGGGTCCTCGTGATCCCACAGCAGGTCTGATGCGATGCGCGACGGGCGGGTGACCGGAAGACCTCGGAGTTCGATCCACTCTCGGTCCTCCACCGGTCGAACGTGGAGGCGGACGTCAGGCCGTCGAGTCTGCCGGCGCTGCGCCACGGTGAACTCGTGGCGATCGGCCGGGAGGTGCCCGAGCCCGTATAGCGACGCAGCCGACCGGTGGGAGACGATGCCCTGCTCTGCGGTGCGCCCCCAGGCCGGGGTGCTGGGGGAGAGCTGGAGCCACGCGGCCCGCAGACCGAGGTGGTCGGGGATGGGAGCAGCAACCAGTCGATACACTCCCGTCGCCACCCGCTCCAGGATTCCTCCGCGCGAGGAGAGGCGTTCCATGGTCGTGGAGCCGATCCCTGCCTCCTCGATCTGTCGGCGCGTGAGAAGACCCCACTGGTCTTGGGCGAGATCCTGGAGTCGAGGGAGGGCCGGCGCCCTGGCCATTACTGCGGGATACCCCTTATACGGGGGGTATTGAAGCGTTCATGTGGTCAAGGCTACGCGGAGCAGGGTGTGCAGCGGCACCGGCCAGGGGTTACCAGCAGCGGTAGAACGTAAGCTCGCCGTCGCCGATTCGGCGGCGGATCAGCAGCCAGTGGTGAGCGGCGGTCTCGTCGGCGGGTGGGGATCCCTGACTTCCGCGCGAGTCACGCTTGGTGTCCTGGACGCCGCTAACGGTCGAGGGCGTATGGCGTTGTCGACCCCTCCGCGTTTCTTGCTCTCCACGAGCCGAAGACCGATCTTCTCCAGAACTCGGCGGCTAACGCATGTTGTTTCGATATGCCGACGATATGCGCTGGCTGGGAGAATCGAGAGTGTGCGTTTGTTGATCGTCGAGGACGAGCCCTATCTGGCAGAAGCCATCCGCGATGGCCTGCGCCTGGAGGCGATCGCGGCTGACATCGCCGGTGACGGTGACACCGCTCTGGAACTGCTGAGCATCAACACCTACGACATCGCCGTCCTGGACCGCGACATCCCCGGGCCCTCCGGTGACGAGGTCGCCGAAAGCATCGTCGCCTCCGGCAGCGGCATGCCGATCCTCATGCTCACCGCGGCCGACCGGCTCGACGACAAGGCCTCCGGTTTCGAACTCGGCGCCGACGACTACCTCACCAAGCCCTTCGACCTCCGGGAGCTCGTGCTGCGGCTTCGCGCCCTCGACCGCAGACGTGCCCACCATCGCCCGCCGGTGCGCGAGATCGCGGAGCTGCGGCTGGATCCGTTCCGCCGGGAGGTTTACCGTGGCGGGCGCTACGTCGCGCTCACCCGTAAACAGTTTGCGGTACTGGAGGTTCTTGTGGCCGCCGAAGGCGGTGTTGTCAGCGCCGAAGAACTCCTGGCCCGGGCATGGGACGAGAACGCTGACCCGTTCACCAACGCCGTGCGCATCACGGTCTCGGCGC
>JBAPVZ010000665.1:0-3097 GCA_049283435.1 Candidatus Dormiibacterota bacterium | reverse complement strand
GATCCAGGGAGGCTGACCGCGCCAGGGTCGTGCGGCCCGCAGCGCCGCGAACTGCTCACTGACCGTGGTCTGCAGCTCGGCGGAGAGCCCGTGCGCGCGGTAGTGAACAAATCGTGCCATCGCGCTCCCAGGCTACGACACCTCCTTCAAGGCCCCCGCGCCCGGCCGGGTCCCCGCGCAACGGAGCTTCGCGCGGTGGTTGTCACCCTGACACGGCGGGTCACTTGCCTGGCGGTCATGCCGATCGCCCGAGCGGCGGCCGCACCTGCCGCAGCAGCGCCGCCTGCCAGGGGGGCGCGGTCACCCGCAAGGGGAGGCGATCGGCTGCCGCCGCGAGCAGGAAGTCACCCCTGCCCGCCGACTCCAGACCGGCGCGCTGCTGATCGCTGAGTTGGAAATGTCGCTGCACCCGTGCCGCCTCCCCCGGTCGCAGCGCACCGAAGAAGTGCATCGCCGGGTTCGTCGCGACGACCGCTCCCGCCTCGCTCGCCAGCAGGTCACCTGGATTCTGCGTCGCGAAGCAGAGGGCTCCGTCGTATTTGCGGATGCGGCGCGCCAGCGAGACGACGAAGCTTCGGATCGTCGGGTCCTCGAAGAGCAGGCCCAACTCGTCCACCACGAGCAGGCGTCGCCGGTCGCGGTGCCGGATGCGACCCCAGAGCGCTTCGGCGAGCAGGAAATGGACCGGTGCGACGAGCTCCGGCCGCAGCTCACGCATGCCGAAGACGACGAGCGGTGTGTCGAGATCGACGTTCGTCGGGCGGCTGAACATCTGCCCCAGGCTGCCGGTCACCCAGCGGCGGAGGATGCGGGCGCTCCGCACGCTGGCATCGAGGCGCGCCGCCACGTGCTCGAGCAGGGGTGCCGGCTCGTCGCGCAGCGTGCGGCGGATCGCGTCCTCCAGGTCGGCACGCTCCGCCGCGTCCAGACCGCCGCAGATCACGGCGCAGAGGTCGACCGTGTCCGCGACCAGCGCGCCCAGCTCCTCCTGATCGGAGTCGTCGCGCCGCAGATCCAGCACGTTGAGCGCATGTCCGGCGCCCAGGGCGAGACGGATATCCCGCCCGCCGAGCTGCGCCGCGAGCGCGCCGTACTCGTGCTCGGGGTCGATGATGAACACCTGCGTCCCGGCGTCGAGGGCGCTCATGGCGAGCGTCGACAGGAGGTAGGTCTTGCCGGCGCCCGAGTGCCCGAAGACTCCGATGTTCGCATTCGCGAATCGCAGCTCGTCGAACGGGTCGAGCAGAACCGGCTGTCCGGTCGCTCGACTGACACCGACAAGCAAGCCGTTCGGCTGCTGCAGGTCGGCGTCCCACCAGGGCGCGAGCGTCGTCGTCGAAGAGGAGTCGAAGACACGGCGACGGGCGAGTGGATCGGTCCCCAGCGGCGCGGTCGCGACGCGCCCGTCGCGCTGCCGGAAGGTGGCCCGCCGCAGCACCGTCAGCGCGCTGCGCGCGGCCGCCTCGATGCGGGTGGTCGCGGCGGCGAGCTCGCGCGGGCCGTGCGTCCGCACGGTCACATACAGCGCGACGTGGAACGCGTTCTCCTGCCGCGCGATCAGTCTCTGCTGCAGCTGCTCGACGGCGGGGAGCGCGCCCCTGACCTCCGGCTCGCCCAGGTCCTCGCGGCCGAGCCGGCGGGCGCTGAGCTGGATGAGCTGGCGCTGCAGGAAGTCGACGATGCCGGGTGTGGAAAGCCGCTCCGCGTGCCAGGAGATCCAGAGCTCGAGGCCGGCGGGTAGCAGCCGCAGCAGCCAGCCGGGGTCGAGCTCGACACCGGGGAAGCGATCGACGTACCAGGTCCGGTAGAGCCCGCTGTCGTCCCACCATGCTCCGGGCGTCTCGATGCCCTCGCGACCGGCGATCGCGATCGAGGCCAGATCGTCGCGACGCAAACCGGGGACGCCGAAGGCGCGCAGGGCCTGCTCGATGATCGTCGCCGCCTCGGACGTCGTTACCAGCCGCACGGTCCGCTGCTGTGCTTCAGGCGCGTCCCGGAGCCGGCGGGCGTGGGCGAGGTCGAGGGTGCGCCGCTCGCCCGGCGGGGGCAACGGGTGGTCGTCGCCGGCATCACCCTGCTCGGCGCTGCCCTGGCGGCCACCACTCGCGACCGCGACATGCACCGACACCTGGAGCGGCGCCTCGAGCCCGTCGAGCAGCGAACGGAAGCCCCGATTCCAACGGTGCCGATCGTCGTCGGCGGCATCGAGATAGCCGATCGCGCCGGTCGCGATGACAGCGCGGGCAGGCGGCGCGGGCAGCAGACGGCACAGCGGCCCAGGCGAGAGGCGCAGGATCATCGGGCCTTCCCGTCGGCACCGGCGTGCCGGCGCGGATGACCCACGATCGGCCGCGCGGGCCGGCGCAGGTGCGGGACCGCTACACGCTGCAGCAGGGGCAACGCCGGGCGCAGGGCGAACGCAAGGTGAGGCCGCGGACGCCGGGTGCCGGCCCGATGGCGGAGCGATCGCTCGACGCGAACGTTTCGAGCGAGAAACCGGAGCGCGTCGGCAACCCAGCCGTCGACCGCGCGACCCGCGAGCCTCCCCCAGGCGAGCGCGAGGCCGGCCGCGGCGAGCGGGAGGGCGACGGCGAGGCGGATCGGCGCCGGCCCCCATTGCGCGCTCCACACCGTGAACGCCGCGAGGCCGCCGATCACGAGGTAGCCGAAGCGCACCGGGGTGAGACCGAACACGAGCCGGTCTTCGAGATCGACGTCCTGCGGAATCCGCGTCGCCATGCCCACGACGCTAGCCCCGTGAACCCCGCCTGCCAACGGCGGTCGTTAAGCCGTTTCGCGCCGTCCGCGGTGGCGCCCGAGAACCCGTAGAATCTCCCTGCCGTTGCCCGCGTAGCTCAATTGGCAGAGCAGGGGACTCTTAATCCCAAGGTTCACGGTTCGATTCCGTGCGCGGGCACCACTACATCTCGTGCCAGTCCTTTTCGCAACCCCCAGATATTGCGCTGTCACGATGGGCGTCCAAATGAGTGGCCTGCTGCCCTGGCTTCGCCTGAATGGTGGCATCAACGGAATGTTGTTCACGATCACGGTGGCACACCGCACGCACGGCACAGCCGCACCCATCATCGGACTGGTA
>JBAPVZ010000664.1:0-1722 GCA_049283435.1 Candidatus Dormiibacterota bacterium | reverse complement strand
CTCGCGATCGAGGGGATGGCCGAGCGCCTGCTCCAGGTCGCTGAACGGGTCGAAGAAGCCCGGTCCGTGGCCGATCACCGACGACCAGCGCCGCGTCGTCAGCTCCTGCCCGAGCTCGCGGTAAAGCGCGGCCCAGGCCTCGTAGACGGGCCCTTCGGTGTCGGTGATCAGCCCGTCGAAATCGAAGACGATCGCGTCGATCATCGTTTCAGCGCGCGCTCGATCTGCCGCTTCGCCTCGCGCTCGGCGAGGGCCTGGCGCTTGTCGTACAGCTTCTTACCGCGTGCGAGACCGATCTCGACCTTCGCCCAGTTGCCGCGGAAGTACATGCGCAGCGGGATCAGCGTGTAGCCCTGCTGACGCACCTGGCCGAACAGCGTCGCGATCTGGCGGCCGTGCAGCAGGAGCCGGCGGCGCCGCATCGGGTCGTGATTCGTCCAGGTGCCCTGCGCGTAGGGGCTGATGTGGACGTTCTCCAGCCAGGCCTGCGCGCCGTCGAGGCGCACGTAGCCGTCGCGCAGGTTGACGCGGCCGCCGCGCAGCGACTTGACCTCGGTGCCGGTGAGCTCGAGCCCGGCCTCGAACCGCTCGTCGACGAAGTAGTCGTGCGTCGCACGCCGGTTGACGGCGATGTCCCGGTGGGCGGCGGTGCGCTCAGTTGCCATGCGGATGCACCGTCGCCGCCGCCGTCACCGGCTTGCCGCCCGCCAGCTGCACCTCGTCCAGCACATAGGCGCCGCGCCCGGCGGCGACCGCGACGGACGGACCGTCGATCTGCAGAACCGTCCCGGGCCGACCCTCGCCGCTCCCGAGATGCCCGTGCAGCACCTTGACGCGGCGGCCCGCGAGCGTCAGGGTGACGCCCGGCCAGGGGTTCAGTGCGCGTACCCGACGGTCGAGCTCGGTCGCGTCGAGGTCCCACTCGAGCTCACCGTCGGAGCGCGACAGCTTGCCGGCGCGCGTTGCGAGCGAATGATCCTGCTCCTGGGGCTCCACGACATCCAGCTTCGCGATCGTGTCGACGAGCAGGTTGGCGCCGAGCGCGGCGAGCCGCTCCGTGAGCTCCGGCGCCGTCTCCTGCAACCCGATCGGCGTCTCCTGGGTGGCGAGGATCGGGCCGTGATCGAGCTGCTCGTCCATCTGCATGATCGTGACGCCGGTGCGCTCGTCGCCGGCCAGGATCGCGTGCACGACGGGCGCCGCGCCGCGCCAGCGGGGGAGCAGCGACGCATGCACGTTGAGGACGCCGCGAGCCGGGAGCGACAGCACCTCTGCCGAGAGGATCTGACCGTAGGCGGCGACGACGAAGAGATCGGCGTCGATGGCCCGTAACGTCGCGACGCTCTCCGGGGCCCGCAGGCGCTCCGGCTGGAAGACCTCGAGCCCTGCCTCCCCGGCGGCGATCTTGACCGGGGGCGGTGTCATGCGCAGGCGGTTTGCCGGCCGATCCGGCTGCGTGACGACGAGCACGACGTCGTGCCCCGCGGCGACGACCGCGAGCAGCGATGGGACCGCGAACTGCGCGGTGCCGATGAAGACGATGCGACGACGCGGCATCCGGTTATGCCGGCGCCGCCGGGTTCGCTCCTGCCGGCTCCGGCTCGGCCTCGCCCTCGGGCTCCTCGTCGACGTGGCGAAGCGTATCGAGGTTGGTCAGCCTGTCGGTGAAGAGGACGCCGTCGAGATGATCGATCTCGTGCTGGTAGGCGCGAGCGGTGAAGC
>JBAPVZ010000663.1:0-1806 GCA_049283435.1 Candidatus Dormiibacterota bacterium | reverse complement strand
CCGCTCTATCCCGGCGGCGATCCGCGAGGCCGGGCCCTGGTGACCGCCGTTGCCGCTGCCCAACCTGACGCACCGGGCACGACAGCGATGCTCGCGCTCACCGATGCGGTGCGCGAGGAGCTCGGCCACGAGCCGACGCTCGACCTCGGGCTCGCCGCCGTGGCGGAGGCGTGCGCGCTGCCCGACGGTGCCGCCTTCGCGATCTTCGCGATCGGCCGCGCAGTGGGGTGGATCGCGCATGCGACCGAGCAGTACGCCGAGGGCCGGCTGATCCGCCCTCGCGCGCGCTATGTCGGGCCACCGCCGGCGAGCACGACTGCCGGGCCGGGCGCTCGTGCAACCGGCGGGCAGGTGCGTCGTGTTGTTTCGGCGTGACCGAACGTCCTGCACGCCCCTTCCGCTTCGGTGTCATGGCCGAGCAGACAACGACCCGCCACGAACTGCTGGAGACGGCGCGGCAGGTGGAGGCGCTCGGCTACTCGACGTTTCTCCTCCGCGACCACTTCATCGCCGAGCCGTTCGGCAGCCAGCTGGGACCGATCGCCGCGCTGACCGCGGCCGCCATGGTCACGAGGCAGCTTCGCGTCGGCACGCTCGTCCTCTGCAACGACTACCGCCACCCGGCCCTGCTCGCGCAGGAGGCGGCGACGCTCGACGTCCTCTCCGAGGGCAGGCTCGAGCTCGGCCTCGGCGCCGGTTTCTCGCTCCCCGAGTACGCTGCGGCGGGACTCCCGTTCGACCGCCCGGGCCTGCGCATCACCCGGCTGGAGGAGTCGATCCACTGCCTGAAAGCGCTGTTCGCGGACGGGGAGGCGACCTGGCAGGGCGAGCACTACGAGCTCCGCGCCCTGGACGGATTCCCGAAGCCCGTGCAGCGACCGCACCCGCCGATCACGCTGGCCGGCGCGCTGCCGCGCATGCTTCGCCTCGCCGCGCGCGAAGCCGACATCGTCAATCTGCAGACCGTCACGCTGACGTCCGGCCGGGTCGAGGACGAGGGAGCGCAGCGGCTGCTCGAGGTCGAGGAGGGCAGGGTCGATCTCGTACGCGAGCACGCCGGGGAGCGCTTCGACGACATCGAGCTGACGAAGCTCGTGACCCTGATCTCGACGGACACGCCCGAGGGAGCGGCGGTCGAGCTGATCGAGACCCGCGGCTGGCGCGGTGTCAACCCGGCGCAGGTGCTGGAGATGCCATCGGTCGTGATCGGGACGGCCGAGGGAATCGCCGAGCGGCTCCTGCGCCATCGCGAGCGGCTCGGGTTCAGCTACTACGTCGTGCCGCGGGCCTCGCTGGTCGAGTTCGCGCCGGTCGTCGCGCGCCTGGCGGGGCACTGACCGACCGCTCGCGGCTACTGCGAGATCTGCTCCAGCCGCCGGCGCGACGTGCGCGGGCCGAAGACCGCGATGTCGACGACGACGATCACGATGAAGACCCAGATCACACCGTAGGTCGCGAGCAAGCCGTGGGGCAGGAAGAACGCAGTGATGATGAGGACCAGGATCGAGGTCGAGATGCGGCTCACCGAGTAGACGGTACCCGCCGCCGTCGAGCGCACACGCGTCGGAAAGATCTCGGCCTGGTAGGTGTGCAGGAAGTTCGAGAAGTTCCAGAGCGTGAACGTGACCAGAAAGCCGAGGACGACGGTGGCGGTGTCGCTCGGAACCTCGACGAAGATGGTGCCCAGCACGCCGGCGAGGATGGCCGTGACGACGATCCCCCACTTCCGCTCGACCCGATCGATGATGAAGATGTTGAAGATGCTGCCGACCAGGTAGCCGGAATAGATGATCATCGTGAAGAGCA
>JBAPVZ010000662.1:0-5566 GCA_049283435.1 Candidatus Dormiibacterota bacterium | reverse complement strand
GCGCAGCTCCGGACGCCGCCCGAGGACTGGACACGCCCGTGGGGCGCCCCCGCGGCGCCGCACGCCGGAGCCCGCGGTCCGCGCAGCCCGAGAATGGCGGCAGCGCTCGGCATCGTGCCCGGGTTGGGGCATCTGTACACCGGACATCGGGTGAAGGGGGTTGCGGTCTTCTCCGCCTACGTCGGAGCGCTGGTCCTCGGCACCGACCTCGATCTGACCGTCGTCGGCGCCGCGGTCGGCCTGCCGCTCGACGCGGGAGGCTTCGGCATCTGGCTCTTCAGCATCTGGGACGCCTACTGGACGGCCCGCCGGGACGGCGGCGCACAGGAACTGCCGGCCACGCGCTGAGCGCGGCGGGGCGACCGGCGCTCGCCTCTCAGCCTTCGGGCGGCCTCCTCTGCCGTCCGGGAACCCGGCCCTGGATGGGTGCAAGCCACCATGCCCGCCGCTCTCGCGGCGGGATTCCTCACGGCCGTGCCGGACAGCGAGCGCGGAGCGCTCAGGCGGCGGCTTCGAGGACTCCCTGGCGCAGGAACGAGCGCAGCCCCTCGCGGGCGAGCTCGTGCGCGGGATTCGCCTTGCGGCTCACGTAGCGGACAACCCGGTGCCCCCGCCGGATGCGGGCGCGTACCTCGCCGATCGCGGCGCGAAAGGAGTCGCTGCTCGGCTCACGGCTGCGCACGACCGGAGCGCAGTCGGTGCGCACGACGACCCGGTGCAGGGGCCATCGCGACGCCGCCAGCTCCAGCGCAGCGGCACAGATGTGTGCCTCCAGCTGCGCCGAGCCACCCGTGTGGGCAAAGCCGAACGACTCCTGGTAGAGAGGGCGGCCTTGCAAGAAGACCGAGAGGCCGCAACCGGCCCTCCCATACCTGTCGAGCGCTGCATCGACATAGAAGACGAGGCATTCTGGCACCTATGGTGTCCTCCGCTGCATCGACGTTGGAGTCAACGTTGCCGTGAGCTTAGCAGCATGTTGGGACGTGCGCCACTGGCCTCTACCAGATGTTGGGGATCCCTCCCGCGGTGGTTAACCTATCCCGGAGCCGTCACGGAACCGCTCCCGGCGTCGGCGGCGACGCGAGCGTGCAGCACGTCGACTGCGCCGCCGACCAGGACACTGCAATGGAGCCGGATCCCGCCAACGACACGGCGGATGGCGAACACGATGTTCAACGCCGCTCCCCGGGTGGTGCGGTCAGCGATCGCTCGGGACGGCCGCCGGCGGGCTCGGCACCCCCATCGCGTGAAACCCGCCGTCGACGTGGACGATCTCGCCGGTCGTCGCCGGCACGTAGTCGCTGAGCAGCGCGCACGCGGTGCGGCCGATCGGGCTCGCGTCGGTCGCATCCCAGCCGAGCGGCGCGCGCTCCGACCACGTGTCCTCCACCCGCTCGAAGCCGGGGACGCCCTTGGCGGCGATCGTCTTGACGGGTCCGGCACTGATCGCGTTGACGCGGATGCCGTGGCCTCCGAGATCGCGCGCCAGATAGCGGACGGTCGCCGCCAGCGCCGCCTTGGAGACACCCATCCAGTCGTACGACGGCCAGGCGTGCACCGCGTTGTCGAAGTCGAGGGCGACGATCGATCCGCCGTGCTCCCGCATCAGCGGCAGCAGGCCGACCGCGATCTCCTTCAGCGAGAAGACGCTGACCTGCAGCGCCGCCGCCACGCTCGGCCACGGCGTGGCCAGGAAGTTCCCGCCGAGCGCGTCCTCGGGCGCAAAGGCGATCGCGTGCACCCAGCCGTCGAGCCGGCCCCAGCGCCGGCGGAGCTCCTCCTCGACGGCCGCGATATCCTCCGGCTTCGTCGCGTCGAGCTCCAGCACGTCGGGCTCGACTGGCAGCCGCTTGGCCATCATCTTCGTGATGCGAGCGACGCGGCCGAAGCTCGTGAGCACGATCTCGGCGCCGGCCCGCTGCGCCTGCTCGGCGATCGCGTACGCGATGCTCTTGCGATCGAGGACGCCGGTGATGAGGAGCTTCTTCCCTTCGAGCAACATGGATCGCTAAGGGTACCTCGGCGGCGGCGGCGACGATTCACGACAGGGGACCGGCGTCGATCTCATCGACTCCTGGCTCCGGACCTGGCCACCCTTCGCGGCGGCGTCAGCCGCGGGCGGTGTTCGCGCGGCGGCCGGCCGTCAACTCCGACGAAACGGGTTCACGGCCTGCACGGTGCCGTAGAGGCGGCCGTCCTGGAAGTCTTCAGATACCAGCTCGGCCATGCCGAACCGCTCGGCGTAGGCCCACAGGTGGGCGTCGAACCACGCGAGCTGATAGGCGGCCGCACCTCGCAGGGCGATCCGCACGAGCTCTTCGTCCGGGAAGAGCACGTCGAACTGCGAGAGGAATTCTTCGGCCTCGCGCAACGCGTCCGGAGGAGCGAGCAGCGGGTCCGCGCCGGCCGTGCGACGGGTGACCGCGGCGACGAACTCCACGATCGCCTGCTGCGGCAGATACGCCGACCCGTCGGCGATGCCCCCTCGAAGGAGGTCGTCCGCGATCTGCTGCTTCTCGGGGAAGCGTCGGTCGAACCGGTAGACGAGAACGTTGGTGTCAATCAGTGACGCCACGCTCGTAGAGGTCCTCGCGGCGCCAACCCCGTTCCATCGGCGGAGACGTCGTCTCGCCCTCGGATGATTGACGCGCTCGCTGTCGGTCCGTGGGGCGGTCGAAGAGTTGCAGGCGCCGCCCGCGCACATCGGGCACCTGCCGGCCCGACGCCTTGGGGACGACCCGAATCGCGTCGCCGGCGGGCAGCCAATCAATCTCCCCGCCGGGCGCGATGCCGTAACGCTCCGCGATCAGCTTGGGGATCGTCACCTGCAGCTTGCTCGTCACCCTTGCCACGTCCTTATCGCAGCAAGGACGCCGGCCGGCACCCAACAAGGCGCCACCCCGCAGCGTCCCTCGAGGGCGCGGGTCAGTCGTCGCCGGCGCCTGTCTCCACGGCGGCGTCCGGCCGGCGCGACCAGTCGCTCCAGGAACCCGGATACAGGCGCGCGCCGGGGAAGCCGGCGAGCTCGAGCGCGATCAGGTCGTGGCACGCGGAGACCCCCGATCCGCAGTACACGACCGCGTCGTCCCCGGACCGTACCCCCAACACCTCGAAGCGGCGGCGCAATGACGAGGCGGGCAGGAAGCGACCCTCGGCGTCGAGATTGCCGGCGAACGGGGCGCTCTTCGCCCCCGGCACGTGGCCTGCGCGCGGGTCCACCGGTTCGTGCTCACCGCGAAACCGATCGCCGGCACGCGCGTCGAGCAGCACGCTCCCCGCCGGCAGCGACCCCACTCCCTCGTAGTCGAGTTTCCGCTCGATCGCCGGTGGGGCGGCCTCGAAGTCGCCGGACGGCGGTGTCGCCGGCGTCTGCTCGAGCTCGCCCAGCCAGGCGTCCAGGCCGCCGTCGAGGACCGCAACCCGCTCGTGCCCGAAGTAGTGGAGCAGCCACCAGAGACGCCCGGCGACCATGCCCGACAGGTCGTCGTAGACGACGACCCGGCTCGCGGTGCGGACGCCAGCGGCTCGCATCGCGCCCTGGAACGCGTCGCGCTCCGGCAGCGGATGACGGCCCCGCCCCTCGAGGGTGCCCGTGATCTCGCCTTCCAGCGCGACGAAGACCGCGCCCGGGATGTGACCTCGTTGGTAGGCGTCGAGCCCCGAGCGACCGTCCAGATACCAGCGGAGGTCGATCACGCGAAGGTCGGGATCGTCGAGATGCTCGCGCAGCCACTCGGCCGAGCAGAGGGGTCCAAAGCTGTCCACCTCGCCCACGATATCCCGCTCGCCGTGGTCGAGCAGGGACGCAGTACATACTTCTCCGCCGATGACACCTCCCGGCCGGCTCACCGTCATCACCGGCCCCATGTTCTCGAACAAGAGCGGCGAGCTCCTACGACTCGCCGAGGTCTACCGGATCGCCGGGCGCACGGTCGGGCTCTTCAAGCACGGCCTCGACGACCGGTACACGGGCGCCGCGCAGATCTCGACGCACGGCGGCCAGGCGATGGATGCCGAGCCGGTCTCGATGGCGGCGCAGATCGCGCTGCTCGCGACCAGCTACGAGGTCGTCGCGATCGACGAGGCGCAGTTCTTCGACACCGCGCTCGCGGGCATCGTCCGCGACCTGGTCGAGCGCGGCACGATCGTGCTCGTCGCGGGCCTGGATCGGAACTTCAAGGGCGATCCGTTCGGCCCCCTGGCGGAGCTGCTCGCGCTCGCCGACGACGTCATGAAGCTGCGCGCGGTGTGCATGGTCTGCCGCTCGCTCGACGCCACGATGACGCAGCGGCTGATCGACGGCCGTCCGGCCACCGCCGGCGACCCCGAGATCCTGATCGGCGCCGCCGAGCACTACGAGGCGCGCTGCCGCCGCTGCCACGAGCTGCCGGACGATCGGCGGTAGCGCCGCTCAGGCGAGGACGGCGCCGATCGCGAGCAGGATGAAGACGAGCGCCACGTAGAGCGAGGAGTAGCCGAACAGTCGCCGGCTCCAGCCCCGCCCGCGCAGGTCGAGCACGGTCAGCGAGATCAGACCGAGGCCAAGGACGGATGCGCCGGCGAGGTAGACCGCACCCTCCGCGTGGGTGAAGAACGGCACCAGGCTGGCCGCCAGGGTGAGCACCGCATAGACGAGGCTCTGCCGCTTCGTCGTGGCCGCCCCGGCGACGACCGGCATCATCGGGACGCTCGCTCGCTGGTAGTCCTTCGCGATCATCTGCGCGAGGGCCCAGAAGTGGGGTGGCGTCCAGAAGAAGATGACGAGGAACAGCGAGAACGCGGTGAGGTCGAGACGGCCGGTGACCGCCGCCCAGCCGACGAGCGGTGGGATCGCGCCGGCGGCGCCGCCGATCACGATGTTCTGCGGCGTCGACCGCTTGAGCCAGATCGTGTAGACGAACACGTAGATCGCGCTGCCGGCGATCGCGAGCGAACCGGCGAGGAGGTTGGTCGCCGTCGTCAGGACGGTGAACGCAACCGCGTTGGCGAGGATGCCGAGCGCGAGCGCGTGCCAGGCGGGGATGCGACCGGCGGGGATGGGCCGGTTGCGCGTGCGCATCATCAGCTGATCGATGTCGCGATCGAACCAGCAGTTGATCGCGTTCGCTCCGAGCGACGAGAGCGCGCCCCCGACGAGCACGGCGAGCAGCGCCTGCGGCCTCGGGAGCCCGTGCGCGGCGACGATCATGGGCAGGAGCGCGGTGCCGACGAGCAGGATGACGATCTTCGGCTTGCCGAGGCTTGCATAGTCCCGCATCGCCTGCAGCGGAGATCGTTCGGCGACGAGCGGGGCTGAGCTCACGAGCCGAGTGTAGACCCGGTTCCGATCTCACATCGCACGAGAGTTCGCCGGGCCAAACCGGCGGCGGCGGTCACGTTCCGGAGCGAGATCGGAAGAGCAGGATGAGCGCAAACGCGAGCACGACGAGCAGCCCCGGGGACCAGGAGAGACCGGGTCCGAAGGGATCGAGCGACGAGAGGTCGAGCGCGACGCCGGCCGCCGCGACGATGCAGAACAGCACCGTCAGCACGACGCGCCAGACGCGGCCGCGGCGCGAGAGCGGGC
>JBAPVZ010000661.1:0-6573 GCA_049283435.1 Candidatus Dormiibacterota bacterium | reverse complement strand
CCCCCCAGGCGTGGACCGGCCCGGCGCCCCCGGTCGCAACCATCGCCGAGCGGCGCAGGTCACGGCCGCGCTCGATCGCGTGCATCCGGGCGGCGGCAGCCATGTTCTCGTTGACGACGCGGTGGATGCCGGCGGCCGCCGCCTCGATCGACAGCCCGATCGCCGCCGCGAAGGCGCCGAGCGCGTGGCGGGCAGCCTCGACGTCGAGCCGCATCGCGCCGCCGAGGAAGAAGCCGGCGTCGAGGTAGCCGAGCACCAGATCGGCGTCGGTCACCGTCGGCTCCGAACCGCCGCGCCCGTAGCACGCGGGACCCGGCTCGGAGCCGGCACTGTCCGGGCCGACGCGCGGCAGTCCGAAGCGGTCGGGGCGCGCGATGCTGCCTCCCCCCGCCCCGATCTCGATCAGGTCGACGACGGGGAGACGGATCGGCAGGCCGCTCTCCTTCGCGAAGCGATAGACCCTCGCCACCTCGTGCTCGCGGGCGATCATCGGCCGTCCGCCCTCGATCAGGCAGGCCTTCGCGGTCGTCCCTCCCATGTCGAACGCGAGCACGTCCTCGATGCCCGCGGCGCGTCCGGTGAAGGCGGCGCTGATCGCGCCCGCCGCCGGTCCTGACTCGGCCAGCCGGATCGGGAAGCGGCGCGCCGTCTCCAGGTCGGCGAGGCCCCCGGTCGACAGCATCACGTGCACCGGCGCGCCGACGCCGAGATCGCGCAGCCGGGCCGCGAGCAGTCCCAGATACCGGTCGGTGAGCGGCTGCACGTAGGCGTTGGCGACCGTCGTCGACGTGCGCACGTACTCGCCGAGCTCGGGCACGACCTCGGCGGACAGGGAGAGCGGCACGTCCGGCAGCACGCGGCGCAGCACCTCGGCCGCCGCCTGCTCGTGGGCCGCGTTGCGGTAGGCGTGGAGCAGCGAGATCGCGACCGCCTCCACTCCCTCGCGCTTCGCCCGGCGCGCCAGCCGCTCGACCTCCGCGATGTCGAGCGCGGTCTCCACCGACCCGTCGGCAAGCACGCGCTCGTTCAGCTCCCAGCGACGGCGGCGCGGCACGAGTGGCTCCGGCAGCTCCAAGTTCAGGTCGTAGAGGTCGTAGCGGTGCTCGCGGCGGATCGCCAGTGCATCGCGGAACCCCCGGGTCGTGAGCAGCGCGGTCCTGGCCCCCGTTCGCTCGATGAGCGCGTTCGGCACCAGCGTCGTGCCGTGCACGACCTCGCGCACCCCCTCGAGCGGGAGATCGGACGCGCCGTCGACCAGCGCCGCGACGCCGTCGGCGACCGCGAGCGAGGGATCCTGCGGTGTCGTCAGCGTCTTGGCGACCGCCGCGACCCGGCCCGCCGAGAGCAGGACCAGGTCGGTGAACGTGCCTCCGATGTCGACCCCGATGCGGGTCCCGCCTGCGCTCGGCATGGCTAGGAACCGTACCGCAACGACCCTGGGGGCACCGGCGAGGCGAGAAATAGACCGGGGGCCGGGTCCGGTTGTCGGGGCATGGAGAACTGGGACGCGATCCGAGCCAGGCGCAACGTGCGCACCTACACCGAGCAGCCCATCCCGGAGGCCGAGCTGACCAGGATCCTGGAGGCGGGGCGCCGGGCACCCTCGGCAAGCAACCGCCAGCACTGGGACTTCGTCGTGTCCACCGATCGGGCGCAGCTCCAGGAGCTCTCGACTGTCTGGCAGGGCGCCGGCCACGTCGCCGGCTCCGCCGCGACGATCGTGCTCGTCCTCCCCCACCCGGCCGACGAACGCACCGCGCTGACCGACGAGTACGACCTGGGCCAGGCGACGTACGCGATGCTGATCGCCGCCGCCGGGCTCGGCATCGGCAGCGGCCACTCCTCGATCGGCGATCGGGACGCGGCGCGGCGCATCCTCGGGATACCCCCCGACCACGACCCCGCGTTCATGATCGCCCTCGGCTATCCCGCGGACCGCCCGCTGCGCCCGACCGACAAGCTGCGACGCCGCCCGCTCGCCGAGGTCGTCCACCGAGGCCACTGGTAACCGGACGATCCCGGGCCGGCGATTCCGGCGGGCCGGCGAGAGCGGCGGCGCCGTACAGTCCGGACGTGGCGTCCACCGCACCCCAACCGCCGTACGGGCGTGGCTCGGTGGTCTGGCTCGTCAACCGGGAGGCGCTCGTCCTCCTCGCCGGCGGCCGGGCCCTGCTACTCCAGCTCGCGCATCCGGCGGTCGCCGCCGGCGTCGACGAGCACAGCGACTATCGGGAGCACCCGATCCGCCGGCTCTGGCGGACGCTCGATCTGACACTGCGGCTCGCGTTCGGCGATTCGAGCGGCCGCCGCGGGGCGGCCCGCCAGATCAACGACGCCCACCGCACGGTCCGCGGAGAGGGTTACCGTGCCAACGACCCGGCACTGCTGCTCTGGGTGCACGCAACGCTGATCGACAGCGCGCTCGACGCCTACGAGCGGTTCGTGGCGCCCCTGTCAGCGGCCGAGCGCGAGGCCTACTACACGGAGACGAAACCGCTCGGCGCGTTGCTCGGGCTGCCGGCGAGCGCGTATCCGGCCACCTACGCCGACTTCGCCGCCTGGTGGCAGCGCATGCTCGACGGTGACGAGCTGCGCGTCGACGAGCGTGCCCGCGGCCTCTGCCGCGCCGTGCTGCAGCCGAAGATCAGCCTGCTGCCACGCTCGCTCTGGCGACCCCTCGTCGCGCTGACGGCCGGGCTGCTCCCGCCGCCGATCCGCGAGGCTTACGAGCTGCCGTGGGGATCCCGAGAACGACGCCTCTCCGCCCGGTTGACGCAGGTGCTGCGCGCTGCCCGCCATCTGCCCGCGCCGCTGCGCTGCGTGCCGATCGCGCAGCGGGCCGCCCGCCACGCCGGCACCTCGTCCCGGGGGGAGATCAGGCGCGGACCGGCCTGAGCGCGAGCAGCGGCTCCACCTCCTCGAGCCAGGTCGCGGCCGACGCCTCCCACGTGTGGGCGAGCGCAACCTGGCGGCCGGCCGCGCCGAGGCGCGCTCCGAGCGCCTCGTCGTCGAGCAGGCGCCGCATCGCGGCTCCGTAGCCCGGCGGCTGGACGAGCAGGCCGGAGACGCCATCCTCGAGCAGGCTCGCGACGCCGGCAGCCCGGCTCGTCACGAGCGGCGTGCCGCAGGCGAGCGCCTCCAGCGCGACCAGACCGAACGTCTCGCTGTAGGAGGGGAAGAGGCAGCCGGCGGCGTTCGCGTAGTACGCGCGCAGCTCGCCACGACCGACCGGACCGGTGAAGTCGACGAAGTCGCCGATCCCCAGCGCCGACGCCCGCGCCCCCAGCCGGCCACGCTCGCCCGGCTCCCCGCTGTCGGCGCCGACGACGGCGAGCCGAGCCGCCCCGCGCGGCAATTCGGCCAGCCCGGCGAGCGCGAGCTCGACGCCCTTCAGCCGCTCGAGGCGACCGACGACCACGAAGTACGGAGAGGACGGGGCGTCAACCGTCCTCCCCGGATGGAACGTCGCGACGTCGACACCCGGTGTCGTGACCGCGCAGCGCTCGCCGTCGATGCCGAACGAGCGCAGGAACGCGCATTCGCTCTCGCTCGCGGCGAGCACGAGATCCGCCTCCGTGATCACGTCCCACTCGATCGCCTCGCGCCAGGCCGGGTCCGCTGCCGCGCCCGGCGCCAGGCTCGCGTTCTTCATCGCGGCCCACGTGTGACCGGCATGCAGCCAGGGACGCGGCAGGCGGGATCCGGTCGCCAGCACAACCGCGCCGGAGACCCAGTAATGGGACCAGGTCGCCGCGTACTCGCCTCGGTCCAGCACGTGGGCGACAGCCCGCGCGAGCTCGGGGACGAGCGCGCGCTCCTCGTCGCGGGTCAAATCGCCCTCCCGCCCGACGGCGACCGGCAGGAGCCGGCAGCCGGGCGCGAACGAGAGCGGATCGGTCGGCGATCCCGCGCCGACGCGCACCAGCACGTCGCTCGCGACGCCACGCGCCGCCAGCGCGCGGCACAGCTCGCGCACGTACACATTGAGCCCGCCACTCGCGCCGCGCCCAGGCGCCGCGGCCGGTGAGGTGTGCAGCGAGAGCACGGCGATGCGGAACCGGAAATCGTCTCGCATCGCTACGTGCCGGTCCAACCGCCGAGCGCCCGGGGGTATTCCGCGGACGTCGGACCTCTGGGATCTTCGAAACTGACAGGGTGCAGATCGAAGCGGTCGTCTTCGACGTCGGCGAGACCCTGGTGGACGAGACGCAGGTATGGGGGAGCTGGGCTGACGCGATCGGCGTGCCGCGCCTGACGTTCTTCGCCGCACTCGGCGCGCTCGTGGCCCGCGGAGAGCGCGACCACGGCCGGGTGTTCGACCTCGTCCGTCCCGGGCTCACCCACGCCGACGCGATCGCCGCGCGCGGCGGCAGTGAGGCCGGATTCACCGAGCGGGACCTCTACCCGGATGCCCGGCGCGCGCTCCTCCGGCTGCGGCAAGCCGGGTTCCAGATCGGCATCGCGGCCAACCAGCCGCCCCAGGCCGCGCTCGCCCTGGAGCGGTGCGGACTCGCCTACGACTGGCTGCTCGTCTCCGCGATCGAGCGCGTCGCGAAGCCCGACCCGGCGTTCTTCCGGCTCGTCGCGCAGCGGGCCGGGCTGCCGGCGGAGCGGATCGCCTACGTGGGCGATCGGCTCGACAACGACGTCCGGCCGGCCGCCGCCGCAGGCGTGTGCGCCGTCCACCTGCGACGCGGGCCATGGGGCGTCGTCCAGGCGAGCGGCGACGGCGCAAACCCGGCGGCGCTGCGCGTCGACAATCTCGACGAGCTCGTCGCGACGCTGACCGGCGACCACTGACGACCCGGCACGCCGTTGCATGCTGGAGAGCATGGATTTCGGTATCGCGATCTTTCCGACCGACCAGGCGATCCGGATGGACGAGCTGGCGCCCGCCGTCGAGGAGCGCGGCTTCGATTCCCTCTGGGTCGCCGAGCACAGCCACATCCCGGTCGCGCGGCTGACCCCCTATCCGGGCGGCGGCGAGCTGCCGGAGATGTACAAGCGAACGTACGACCCGTTCGTCGCGCTGACCCTCGCCGCGCACGCGACGACGACGTTGAAGGTGGGGACCGGGATCTGCCTGCTGATCCAACGCGACCCGATCCACACGGCGAAGGAGGTCGCCAGCATCGACCACCTCTCGCAGGGGCGCTTCCTCTTCGGTATCGGCGGCGGCTGGAACCGCGAGGAGATCGAGGATCACGGGACCAGCTTTCCGACCCGCTGGAAGGTCCTGCGCGAGCGCGTCGAGGCGATCAAGGCGCTCTGGACCGAGGAGGAGGCGTCCTATCACGGCGAGTTCGTTTCGTTCGAACCGACCTGGGCCTGGCCGAAGCCCGTGCAGCGCCCGCATCCGCCGGTGCTGCTCGGCGGCAACGGCCCGCGCACGCTGGAGCGCGTTGTTCGCTATGCCGACGGCTGGATCCCGAACGGGCGGAGCTACCTGGAACGGATTCCCGAGCTGCAGCGACTGGCCGAGGCGGCGGGACGCGGCCGGATCCCGATCAGCGCCTACCCCGCGAACGCGACCGCCGAGGCGATCGAGGCGCACCAGGCAGCTGGCGTCGATCGCGTGATGTGGTACGTACCGGCGAGCGGGCGCGACGACGCCCTGGCCCGTCTCGAGGAGCTGGCGGCGGTGATTCAGCCCTACCGCTGAGGGGTTCCCGGCGTGCCCTCGCCGGGGCCCGCCGGATCTCCCCCGGCGTGGGCGGGGACTCCGCACGGCGCTGATCGAATAAACGCGACCTCTGCCGCTGTTGTATCGCGGGTGCGGTCAGCCGCGGGCTGCCGCACCCGGTGTCCGTAGCAGTGGGAGGAGGTCGATTTGGCACCACGGTCGTCGTCCGCTGCGGCGCGCTCGCCGCGGCCGGCGTTCCTCGGCGTCGACGTCGGGGGGACGTTCACGGATCTCGCACTCTTCATGCCGGATGGGGCTGTGCGCTGCGTCAAGGTGCCGAGCACGCCGGCCAACCCCGGCCGCAGCACACTCGCCGGCATCGACGAGCTGCGCGAGCTGGAGCCGCTCGCCGGCGCGGTCTGGCCGGCGCTGCACCATACGCACAGCAGCACGGTCGCGACGAACGCCCTGATCGAGCGCGCGGGCGCCGTCGTCGGGATGCTGACGACTCGCGGATTCCGGGATCTGTTCGAGCTCCAGCGGCTGGTCACGTCGCACCCGCTGCGCTTCGACGCCCGGCGGCCGCAGCCGCTCGTGCCCCGCTACCTCGTGCGCGACGTGGCGGGGAGGATCGATGCCGCCGGCAGCGAGCACACGCCGCTCGACGAGGTCGAACTGGTCGCGGCGGCACGCGAGCTCCGGGCCGAGGGCGCGGAGATCCTCGTCGTCTGCTTTCTCCACAGCTACCGCAACCCCCGGCACGAGCGCGCGGCCAGGGCGGCGCTGGCCGGTGCGCTCCCCGACCTGCGCGTCGAGCTGTCGTCCGAGGTCTGGCCCCAGGCGCGGGAGTTCGAGCGGGCGACCCTGACGACCGTCAACGCACACGTTCGGCCGATCGTCGAGTCGTACCTCCGCGACCTGGAGGAGGGCCTGGCCGCCCGGGGGATCGC
>JBAPVZ010000660.1:0-8794 GCA_049283435.1 Candidatus Dormiibacterota bacterium | reverse complement strand
GACGAGCTCCAGGCGGACCTGGTCGCCGACGATCCACCGACCCGCCTGCAGCGCGCGCTCCCAATCCAGGAACCAGTCGAGGCGGTCGATCACCGTCGAGGCGGTCAGCGTCAGGCGCCGCACCTGGGAGGCGTCGCCGTCGGCGTCCTCCAGGCGAGCATCGAGGCGGACCGCTCGCGTCACGTCGCGGATCCTGAGTTCCCCGAGCACCCGGAAGCGCTGATCCCCCAGCGGGCCGACGCGAGTGACGCGAAAGGCGATGTCCGGATAGTTCTCGACGTCGAAGAAATCGGGCGAGCGAAGGTGGTAGTCACGGTCGAGGCCGCCGGTGCTCACACTCGCCGCCTTGATCACGCACTCGGCACGCACGGTCGCCGGATCCTCGCCTTCGATCTCGACCCAGCCGGAGAAGTCGCGGAAGACACCGTGCACGGTGAGCAGCTTCATCAGCGCACAGGAGAATCCGAGCACGGTGCTGTCCCGATCCAGCGCAAACCGAAGCAGCCGCGGTCCGCCGTCCGGTCGAGGCCGGCGCAGGATCGGCACCAGCTGATCAGCCAGCTCCTCCAGCTCGGGCCGTGGCGGGGGCGGGCGATCGCCGAACGTGAAGTACTCGAAGGAGCCGAGGGCGACGTCCCCGGCGTCGTGGATGGGGACCGCGCCGGTGCCGCGCAGCCCGGCGCGTTCGGCCGCACGGTCGCGCCGGGACGGGTGCGGCGCGGTCGGCTTCACGCCCCAGGCCGCCTGGCCCGACGTCATCGTCCGGCCGACCATCCCCAGATGGGCCGGCTGCTGCACGCCCTGGCTGAGCATGCGGAGCTCACCCGCCGCGATCTCCGGCTCGCTCCAGAACGCCTCGCAGTGCACCCGCGAGCGGTCGTCGGTGCGAACCCAGACCGCCGCCGCGCCCAGACCCAGGTCCGTGCACGCGCGCGCCAGGGTCGCCGCGAGATCCGGCTCCGGCGGGCGGAGCGCCGGCACGGCGCCTGCCTCTGCCTCCTGCCGGGCGGAGGCGTCCCGGGCGGACGCGTCCCGGCAGAACAGCACGGCACCGACGGCGCCGCTCCCCAGGCGCAGCCGCGAGATCGACACCTCGAGCGGCAGCGTGCTCCCGTCCCGATTGATCGCCAGGACCTCCAGCGTGCGACCGTCGGGGAGCGGCGAGGTGCCGGCGACGACGGTGGCCAGGATGCGCTCGAACATCTCGCGATGACGCGGAGCGACGACCGTCTCCAGCAGCGGCCGGCCCACCATCAGCTCGGCGTCCCAGCCCAGCAGCCGGCCCGCACGCCGGTTCCAGTGCACGACCCGGGCCGCACCGTCGATCGCCAGGGCGGGGTCGAGGGCGGCCTCGAGCAGGACGCGCAGCTGCGCATCGGCGAGGCCGGCGGGCGGTGCCCCCCAGGGGATCGGGGCGAGCAGGTCGAGCAGCTCGTCGACCGTCTGCGGCCGCTCGTCCGGACTCCGGGCGAGTGCCAGGCGCAGCACCGACTCGAGCCCCGGCGGGAGGGTGAGCGCCCGCCACTGCCCGGGGTCGATCGCGGCCTCGGCCCGCGGTCGGAGACGATCTCCGGTAACCATCTCGAGGAGCAGGAGGGCGAGCCCATGGACGTCGGTCCTCGCATCCGCCGGCCGGCCGAGCATCTGCTCGGGGGCGAGATGCGCGAGGGTGCCCGCGTCCGGCCGCCCTCCGAGTCGGGACAGGCCGAAGTCGACGACATGCGCCGAGCCGTCGGTGTCGATGAGCACGTTGCTCGGCTTCAGGTTGCCGTGGACGACGCCGGCCTCATGGGCGCTGTGCAACGCGCCGGCGATGTCGTGCAGGATGCGGAGGGCCGTGTGGAGATCCGGGGGTCCGAGGGCGAGCTGCTGGGCGAGCGCGCCCCCGCGGTAGAGCCGCATGCTCAGGTACGTGACCCCGGTCCGCGTGGCCACCTCGTAGACCGGCACCACCCGCGGGTGATCGAGCGCGTTGATCGTCGCCAGCTGCTCGACGAATCGCTCGAGGAACCCTCGCTGGTCGGTGAGTCGCGGATCCAGCAGCTTGAGCGCGACCTGCCGCTCGAGCGGATGCTCGAGCGCGCGGTAGACGACCGTGCCGTCCCCACTTCCCAGCCGATCGTCGACCTGGTACTGGCCGAGTCGGGAACCGGACAGGTTCGACACCCCGGGCCCTAGCTCGGGCGGGATGCCGCGTCGGCGTCGGACACCGGTGCGTCGCGGCTCAGCGCTCGATAGCGGGCCAGGTAGGCGTCGACGATCCTTCTCGTCTGCTGGAGCAGCTCGGCCTCGGCACACAGCCGCTCCCGGCCGAGAGGGGTCACCGAGTAGCGGCGCCGGCCCGGCCCGGTCACGGACAGCTTCCACTCCGAGTGGAGGAGGCCGTCGCGCTCCATCGTCCGCAGCGCGCGATACAGACCGCCGGGATCCCGCTCGAACCCGAAGGCGGCCAGACGTTCCATGAGGTCGTACCCGTGCGTCGGCGATTCCGCGATCAGCAGGAGGAGCAGACACGAACGGAGATGGAAGAAGCGTGCGTAGTGGGAAGCCTCGGCTGGGTGACCCGAGGGGGCCATTCGCACACCTTACCTCTCGCCACGTTCGTCCGCAACGATGTCGCCTCCCTGTATGTCATGAACACATAGATGCTCGTTCTGCATAGATCGCGCATACATGTGGCGTTTCCCTCTCTTGCAAACAGTTGCCTTCACTGGCACGCTGTTGACTGGCGTCGATGCTCGCTGCAAATCGGCGCGGAGGTTTGGCATCTGAGATCGCGGAGGTCGGTTGAGCACCCGGTCGACTACCGGGGCCACGACCGGCCCGGCTGCAGGTGAGAGGTGATCGCGGACGGTCGTGGCGAACAATTCCGGCGATGACAAGGAGGCCGTCGATGGCTGAGGCGCTGTACGGAAGCAAGACCCAACGTCCTTCCGCCGTCGAGGAGGTGCACATCCTCTGGCTCACGGCCGGGCTCGGCTGTGACGGCGACTCGGTGTCGATCACCGCCGCGACCCAGCCCAGCGTGGAGGAGGTGGTGATGGGGGCGATCCCCGGATTGCCCAAGGTCCACCTCCACAACCCGGTGCTCGCGTACGAGGTCGGGGAAGACTTCATGACCTACTGGCACCGGGCCGACCGGGGCGAGCTCGAGCCCTTCGTCCTCGTCGTCGAGGGATCGATCCCGAACGAGGACATCAAGTCCGAGGGCTACTGGGCGGCGATGGGCACCGACTCCGCGACCGGGCAGCCGATCACGACCAGCGAGTGGATCAACCGGCTGGCACCGAAGGCGACGGCCGTCGTCGCCGCGGGGACCTGCGCCACCTACGGCGGCATTCATGCCATGCAGGGGAACCCGACCGGGGCGATGGGCCTGGCCGACCACCTCGGCTGGGGGTGGACCTCGAAGGCGGGCTTGCCGATCGTAAACGTGCCCGGCTGCCCGGTGCAGCCGGACAACTTCATGGAGACGCTGCTCTACCTGCTCTATCAGCTCGCCGGTCTGGCGCCGATGATCCCGCTCGACGACCAGCTCCGTCCGACCTGGCTCTTCGGGGCGACGGTCCACGAGGGCTGCGACCGTGCCGGGTACTACGAGCAGGGTGACTTCGCGACCACCTACGGCTCGCCGAAATGCATCGTCAAGCTCGGCTGCTGGGGCCCGGTCGTCAATTGCAACGTGCCGAAGCGGGGATGGATGGCGGGCATCGGTGGCTGCCCCAACGTGGGCGGGATCTGCATCGGCTGCACGATGCCGGGATTCCCCGACAAGTTCATGCCGTTCATGGACGAGCCACCCGGAGGCAAGCTGTCGTCCGGTGTCTCGGGCATCTACGGAGGCCTGATCACCCGGCTTCGCCACATCACCAACGACACCCTCGACAAGGAGCCGAAGTGGCGCCACACCGGGTCCGAGCTGACGACCGGCTACCGGCCCACCAGCTACTGAAAGACCGTTAACGGTCCGGGGAGTACGAATGGCCACGCTGCAGGAACGACCGACCGACAAGCGAAACCTGGTCGAGATGTCGTGGGACCCGATCACTCGCATCGTCGGGAGCCTCGGCATCTTCACCAAGATCGACTTCGCGAACCGCCAGGTGGCGGAGTGCTACAGCACCTCCTCCATCTTCCGCGGCTACAGCATCTTCATGAAGGGGAAGGATCCTCGGGACGCCCACTTCATCACGAGCCGCATCTGCGGCATCTGCGGCGACAACCACGCCACCTGCTCCTGCTATGCGCAGCAGATGGCGTACGGCATCAAGCCGCCGCCGATCGCCGAGTGGATCGTCAACCTCGGCGAGGCCGCCGAGTACATGTTCGACCACAACATCTTCCAGGACAACCTGGTCGGGGTCGACTTCTGCGAGAAGATGGTCCGCGAGACGAACCCGTCGGTCTGGGAGAAGGCGAAGACGGCGGAGGCGCCGCACGCCGCCGACCACGGCTACCGGACGATCGCCGAGATCATGACCGCCCTCAACCCGTTCGAGGGTGAGTTCTACCGGGAGACGCTGCAGGTCAGCCGCTACACGCGGGAGATGTTCTGCCTGATGGAGGGGCGCCACGTGCATCCCTCGACGCTCTATCCGGGCGGCGTCGGCACCGTCCCCACCGTGCAGCTGTTCACCGATTACGCGATCCGTCTCTCGCGCTACGCCGAGTTCATGAAGAAGTGCGTGCCCCTGCACGACGACCTCTTCAACTTCTTCTACGAGGCGCTCCCCGGCTACGAGCACGTCGGCGAGCGGCGGATGCTGACCGGGTGCTGGGGCTCCTTCAACGATCCCGACCACTGCGACTACACGTACCGCAACATGAACGACTGGGGCAACCGGATGTTCGTGACGCCGGGGGTCGTCGTCGACGGCAAGCTGGTCACGACCGACCTGGTCGACATCAATCTCAATCTGCGCATCCTGCTCGGCAGCTCCTACTACGACGACTGGGAGAACGAGGAGACGTTCGTCAAGAAGGACCCGCTCGGCAACCCGGTCGATCGGCGGCACCCCTGGAACCAGACCACGATCCCGCGGCCGCAAAAGCGCGAGATGCAGCCGGGAGGCAAGTACTCCTGGACGATGTCGCCGCGCTGGCTGCACGAGGGCGAGCACCTGGCGCTCGACACCGGCGGCGGGCCTTTCGCCCGCTTCATGGCGACCGCCCTCGCCGGGCAGGTCGACTTCGGCTACGTGAAGGCGACCGGCCACAGCGTCAAGATGTACCTCCCGAAGACCGCGACCAAGGGCGAGACCGAGTTCGAGTGGCACGTGCCGAAGTGGAGCAACACGATCGAACGGGATCGCGCCCGGACGTATTTCCAGGCCTACGCGGCGGCCTCCGCCTACTACTTCCTGGAGAAGGCGATGGCGGAGCTGCATGCCGGGCGGACGGAGACGTTCACCCCCTTCGAGGTCCCCGAGGAGGCGATCGGCTGCGGCTTCCACGAGGCGGTTCGCGGTGTCCTCTCGCACCATCTGGTGATCCGCGAAGGGAAGATCGCGAACTACCACCCCTACCCGCCGACGCCCTGGAACGGCAGCGTGCGTGACATCTACGGGACGCCGGGGCCCTACGAGGACTCGGTCCAGAACACGCCGATCTTCGAGGAGAACGGCCCCGACAACTTCAAGGGCATCGACATCATGCGCTCGGTCCGCAGCTTCGACCCCTGCCTGCCCTGTGGCGTGCACATGTACCTGGGTGAGGGCAAGGAGCTGGACGTGACGCACGCGCCGATGTTCGCGCCGCCGGAGTGAGCGGCTAAGTGGATCGACGATCGCGCCGGGAGTTCGAGGAGCGGGCGCAGCGCGTCGATGCGCTCGTCGCCGCCCTCGAGCAACTGCCGGACAACCCGGCCCGGCAGCGAGCGCTGGAGGCGGTCCAGGCGCTCCTGGATCTGCACGGTGAGGTACTGGGACGCATCCTCGAGCTGGCCGGTCCGGAGGTCGCGGGGCGCCTGGCCGACGACCAGGTCGTGTCCGGCCTGCTCCTCCTCCACGGCGTGCACCCCCGCTCGCTGGAGGAGCGCGTGCGCATCGCGCTCGACGAGGTTCGTCCCTACCTCGGATCGCACGGAGGGGGCGTCGAGGTGCTCGACCTGGACGCCCCCCGGCTGCGCCTGCGGCTCGAGGGAAGCTGTCACGGCTGTCCTTCCTCGACCGCGACCTTGCGAGGCGCGATCGAGCAGGCGCTCGCCGATCACGCCCCCGACCTGGAGGGCCTCGACGTCGAGGGCGTCGTCGAGACGCCGGCGAGCCCGGCCGGGTTTGTCGCCCTGGGCACGATCGGCCGGGTGCAGCCGGAGGTCGAGTGGCACTCCCTGGGGGATCTGGCGGCGCTCTCGTCCGGGCAGGCCGAGGCGAGAGAGGTGGGCGGCACGCGATTGCTCCTCTGCCGGCTCGACGCCGAGCCGTATGCCTATCGCGATCGCTGCCCGGCCTGCGGGGGCGACCTCGACGGCAGACCGGTCGCCGAAGAGCTGCTCAGCTGCCCTGGCTGCGGGCGGCACTACGACGTTCGGCATGCGGGGCGGTGCCGGGAGGACCCGGGCGCGCATCTCGAACCCGTACCCCTGCTGCCCGACGCCGAAGGTGTGCGCGTCGCCGTCCCCGCGGCCAGGGTCGGCATCGCGGCCCACGGCTGAGATGGCCGCCGACTCTCTGCCCACCCTGCGCCGTCTGCGTGCCGCGCGTCCCGATCCGGTCGAGCGTTGCGAGCTGTGCAGCGAGCCGGTCGGGCCGCAACACCGGCATCTTTTCGAACCCTCGACGCGAGCGCTCGTCTGCGCCTGCCAGGGCTGCGCGCTGCTCTTCGAGGACCGTACCGGTCGCTACCGGGCGGTGCCGCCGGAGGTCGTCTACCTACCCGAATTCCGGCTCGCGGACGAGCAGTGGGACGAGCTGCTCGTCCCCGTCAACCTCGCCTTCATCGTCGTCAGCAGCACCGCCCGGCGTCCGCTGGCTCTCTATCCGAGCCCGGCCGGCGCGACCGAATCCCAGCTCGGGCTCGAGACCTGGGATGACCTGGTCGGCGCGAACTCGGTGCTGGCCGGGCTGGAGCCCGACGTGCAGGCGCTCCTCGTCAACCGGGTCGGCACACAGCGGGACCACTACATCGCCCCGATCGACGACTGCTTCGCGCTCGTCGGCCTGGTGCGCGCACATTGGCGGGGGCTGTCCGGCGGCACCGAGGTGTGGGGCGCGATCGCCGCCTTCTTCGTCGAGCTGCGCGGTCGTGCGCGGGTGCTCGCCGATGCCTGACCTCTCGTTCGAGGTGCGCGGCGCGGCTGCCGTGCCCTACTGCGCGACCCCGACGCTGGCCCTGACACTGCATGTCACCGAAGGCGCCGGCGACCCGGTCGAGGCGATCACGCTCGATTGCCAGGTGCGCATCGATGCCCAGCGGAGACGGTACACAGCCGCGGAGAAGGAACGGCTGGTCGAGCTCTTCGGAGAGCCGAGCCGGTGGGCGCAGACGTTGCGTAGCTTGCTCTGGACGCACACCACGGCGAGCGTGCCCCCGTTCACCGCGGAGACCGAGGTCCAGCTGGAGCTGCCCTGCACGGCCGACTTCAACCAGCTCGCGGGCAAGTACTTCGCGGCCCTGGAGCCGGACGGAACCGTGCCGATCAGCCTGCTGTTCGCGGGCAGCGTCTTCTACCGTGACGAGGGCGGCTACCTCCAGGTGACGAGGATTCCCTGGAGTGCCGAGGCGACCCATCAGCTGCGGGTCGCGGCCTGGCGGGACCTGCTGCAGATCTACTACCCGAACACCGCCTACGTGACGCTGCGCCAGGACGTTTTCGACGAGCTCTACGCCTACCGGACCGCGCGTGGCATCCCGACCTGGGAGGGGGCCCTGGAGGGGTTGCTCGCCGCCGCCCGGGAGACGACGCGATGAGCAGCGATCCCGTCGCCGCGATCGCCCGCGCCGTCCTCTATGAGGGCTACCTGCTCTACCCGTACACGCGCAGCGCGGCCAAGAATCAGGTCCGCTGGACGTTCGGCGGCGTCTACCCACCGGCCTGGACCGCCGATCCCTCCGTGCTCCAGAGCGAGTGCCTGGTGCGGGCAGGGCGGCACTCCCGCGTGCAGGTCACCGTCCGCTGCCTCCAGCTCGTCGAGCGAACGGCTCCGGGCGAGGCGCCCTGGCAGGAGGCCGTGGAGCGCTGTGTGGCCGATCTGGAGATCGTTCCCGCCGAGCTCGGCGACGAGCCGCTCAGCGCGCCGATCGATCTGGAGGCCGGCCGGACGCACGAGGACGGGACCGTGCGCGCATGGCGTCGCGTCGAGGGCAACGTCTCCATCGGAGCCGGCGCGGTCGAGCGCGACGTGCTGCGGCTCCAGGTGCGCATCGAGAACACGACGCCGGTGGAACCGAGCCCACCCCGCGATACCGCCCTCCTCTCGGCGCTCGTCTCGACGCACGTCGTGCTGCGGGTCCGGGACGGGCGCTTCGTCTCGCTCACGGATCCGCCCCCCGAGCTGAAGGAGGCGGCCGCCGCCTGCGATAACCGGGGCACCTGGCCGGTCCTCGTCGGCGAGCCGGGCAGCGCCGACCTCATGCTCTCCGCGCCGATCGTGCTCGAGGACTATCCCCGCATCGCCGAGGAGAGCCCGGGCGACCTCTTCGACGCGACCGAGATCGACGAGATCCTGACGCTGCGCATCCTCACGCTGAGCGATGCCGAGAAGGACGAGCTGCGGCGCACCGATCGGCAGGCGGCGGCGTTGCTCGACCGCACCGAAGCGCTCGGCGCCGAGGATCTGATGCGGCTGCACGGCAC
>JBAPVZ010000659.1:0-3085 GCA_049283435.1 Candidatus Dormiibacterota bacterium | reverse complement strand
GATCTTGGGGGGCGTCGGCACTCAGCCCGTAGCGCTCGACCCAAAAGGCCCGCGCCCGATCGTCCTCGCGCCCGATCGCGCACCTGGCCTGCTCGAGCGCGACCATGAGCCGGATGTGATCAAGCGCAATCGGCGCCACGTGGAACGGAGTCGTGGTTCGAACTGGCATCAAGCAACTCGCGCGGGCGAGGTCTGAGGTCATTCTGCACGATCCCGGGCGCGGCGCGCGTGCGATTGCCGCCACCCGCCGGGCTGGTCGAGGACGCCGGGAGCGTCGCGTTGTGCGCGGCGCTCATGGTCGCCACGGAAGGTGCGGCGCTCGCTGCGCAATGCTCGCGGTGACGCCGGCCGGCCGAGTAACGAGAGGCCGCACGGATACGTTCTTTCCTCAAGGGTGCCGGGTGGTGCGGTATATAACCGGCTGCTGGGGAGTCGGAGCAAGGCCACGGGCAGGCCAGTGATGTGAGGAGGTGACTCTGGACGTTCGACTTCTGTCGGCGCGGTCATCGCGGCCACGCGCCGGGAGGCCGGTGATCGTCCTTCGGCGTGCATGGCCGGCCGGGCGATGGACGGCGGCAGCGAGTGCTTCGTCATGCTCCGAAACGAATCGGGCGGGGCGGGAGACCACCCCACCGTGACCAGCTGGCTCCGCTGGCTTCGACCCGGGCTCGACGTCAAACGGTGGGTGCTCCTGCTCGGGGCCTCCATCCTGCTCATCGACCTGGGCCTCTCCTACCTGCTGCGCGACGTCTACCAGGTCGCGACGCTGCCCGGCGAGTTCTACTGGATCACGCTCCAGTTCTTCCCCCGGTGGCTGCGCGCCGGCATCTTCGGCGCGATCGGGATCGGGCTGCTCGTGTTCTCGGTGTACAAGCTGCAGCGCTCGGTGCTCGGGCCCCTGATCCCCGGTGGCGAGGCACGCAGCGTGCCCGAGATGATCTACGCCTACCGCACGCGCAGTCGGGGCCCGCGGGTCGTCGCGATCGGCGGCGGCACCGGCATGTCGACGCTGCTGCGCGGCTTGAAGGGCTACACCGCGAACCTGGCCGCGATCGTCACCGTCGCCGACGACGGCGGGTCCAGCGGGCGCCTGCGCGAGGAGTACCGGATCCTGCCGCCGGGCGATTTCCGGCAATGCCTGGTCGCCCTCGCCGATGCCGAGCCACTCGTCAAAGAGCTCTTCAGTCATCGGTTCACCGAGGGCAGCCTCGACGGCCACTCGTTCGGGAACCTCTTCATCATGGCGATGGCGGACATCACGGGGAACTTCGAGAACGCCCTGCGCGAATCCGGCCGCGTCCTCGCCGTGCGCGGCACGATCATCCCCTCCACGCTCCACGACGTCACGCTCGTCGCCAGCGTCAACGGCTCGATGATCGAAGGGGAGTCACGCATCCCGCTGCAGAATGCCCCCATCAGCCGTGTCTACCTGAAGCCGGACACGGTCACGCTCAACCCCGAGGCATCGCTCGCGATCCTCAACGCGGAGCTGATCGTGGTCGGACCGGGATCGCTCTACACCTCGATCCTGCCCAACCTGCTCGTTCCGGGCATGCAGGAGGCGCTGCGCCAGTCGCCGGCGCTCAAGGTGTTCGTCTGCAATGTCGCCTCGCAGAAGGGCGAGACCGATGGCTACAACGTCAGCGACTACCTCCGGGTGCTGCGCGAGCACGTCGGAACCGACCTGTTCGACTTCGTCCTCGTCAACGCAAACCTCTCGCATATGCCGACGGGCGGTCAGTCGCAGGTCATGTTCGACTACCAGGAGGCCGCCGGCGATCACCCGAGCATGCGCTTCGTCGCCGGCGACGTCGTCGCTGCCCAGGTCCCCTCGCACCACGACTCCGACAAGCTGGCGCGTACGATCATGAAGCGGATCTGGGAGGGCTGAGGGGTCACGGAGCGTTGCGGAACCGCCGGCTTGATCGCGCACGAGCGCCGACCACGATGCGCCGGGTGCCCTGCTAGACTTCGCTCCGATTCCATGACCCTGTCCCACCTGAACGCGCCGCGGGGCCCGGGCAGGTGACTGACGACCGCGATCAAGAAGGCGCGGTCGGGCCTCGCGATCCCGGTGCCTCGGATGGCACCGCTCGAAGCGCCGGCCATGGTCGGCAGCATCGCAGTCACCGTTCCGGCTCGCATCACGGTCACCGTTCCAGCTCGCATCGTCACCACCGACCCAGGCGGCGCTGGAAGCTGACCGCAGCCGCGCTCGTCGTCTTGCTCGTCCTCCTCATCGTGGCCGGCGCCGTCGGTGGGGTCGTCACCTACCGCGGAGCGCAATCGCTGCAGCGGCAGGTGGCAGCCGACTTCAGCGCCGGCCAGCGCGATCTCGAGAACGGCCGGACGCTGCTGACGACGGCGACCACCGCGCGGAGCGTGCCCGACCTGCAGCGGGCCGACGCCGAATTCACCGCCGCCCAGGGGCACTTCCGGGCCGCCTCGCAGCGGATGACGAACAGCACGCTCGTGCGGCGTGGCGGCGACGTCCCCGCTCTCGGCTCCTATCTGCAACCGAGAGTTACCGCGGTGACGCAGCTCAGCGCTGCCGGCGCTGCACTCGCCGTCGCGGCGCAGGCGGTCGCCGTCATCGAGGGCCGGTTGATCTCCCCGCCGGCCGGCGCCTCCGCCCCGGCGCAGCTGGCGAGCGCGCTCCAACAGTCGACCCCTGACCTGGCCGGCATCCAAACGCAACTGCGGCACGCGCAGGCAGACCTGAAGCAGGTGCCGCCGGGCGTCCTGCCGAGTGGTGACCAGGCGACGGTGCAGCGACTGCGAACGATCGTCGACAGCGGGGTCAAGGGCATCGCCGAACTCCAGACGTTGCTTCCGGTGCTCCTCGAGGTCTTCGGGATGAACGGTCCGCGAACCTATCTCATCGAACAGGTGAACCCGGCCGAACTTCGGGCCGGGGGTGGCTTCATCGGCAGCATCGGCGTGCTGCAGGCGAACGACGGCGCCTTCAAACTCCAGCTCAGCGAGGGAACCGAGGTTTCCGATTACCCGAGGCCGACCAGCGGGCAGCCGGGTTACATCGCTCCTCCCGGCCCGCTCCAGCAATTCGTGGGCGACAAGGGTTGGA
>JBAPVZ010000658.1:0-5521 GCA_049283435.1 Candidatus Dormiibacterota bacterium | reverse complement strand
GGCCTACTCGATGGGTGCGGTGCTGCTGGCCGGCGGCAGCGCCGGGCACCGCTACGCGCTGCCCCACTCGAACATCCTGATCCACCAGCCGCTCGGCGGCGCCCAGGGCCAGGCGACGGACATCCAGATCCACGCCAAGGAGATCCTGCGCACGCGCGAGGTGCTGAACGGGATTCTCGCGAGGCACTCCGGCCAGCCGATCGAGCGCGTCGAGCAGGACACCGAACGCGACTTCTTCATGACGCCGGAGCAGGCCAAGGAGTACGGTCTGATAGACGACATCATCACCCAGACGGCACCGGCGGTCGAGGTCGCGGGTGCCGCAGGAGCTCGATCGAGAGGATAGGGGCCGATGCTCTTTCGCCGCCGGAAGGACCGGGATCCGAAGGTCGTACGGCACCGGCCGCGCTGCTCCTTCTGTGGGAAGGAGCGCGGCGAGCAGGGAGTCCAGCTGATCGCTGGTGCCGGCGCCTACATCTGCAGCGAGTGCGTCGCGGTCGCCGACGATATTCTCCGGGGGCACCGTCCTCCGGCACCAGCGTAGGATCAGCCCCCGACTCATGACCGAGAGAGAAGACCGCCGCCGCTACACCCGTTGCTCCTTCTGCGGCAAGGGGCAGGACCAGGTGCGCAAGCTGGTCGCCGGTCCAGGTGTCTACATCTGTGATCAGTGCATCGACCTCTGCCAGGAGGTCCTCGAGGAGGACAACCGGAGCGCCGGGACGAAGAAGGCGAAGACCGGCTTCATCCCCAATCCGCAGTCGATCTCCGCGGCGCTGGACCAGTACGTGATCGGTCAGGAGCACGCCAAGCACGTGCTCGCGGTGCAGGTCTACAACCACTACAAGCGGGTCTCGGCGAGCAAGATGGTCGGCGACGTCGAGCTGAGCAAGTCGAACGTACTGCTCGTCGGTCCGACCGGCTGTGGCAAGACCTATCTCGCTCAGACGCTCGCGAAGATCCTCGACGTGCCCTTCGCGATCGCCGACGCGACCAGCCTGACCGAAGCCGGCTACGTCGGCGAGGACGTCGAGAACATCCTGCTCCGGCTGATCCAGGCGGCGGACTTCGACGTCAGCCGGGCCGAGCGCGGCATCATCTACATCGACGAGATCGACAAGATCGCGCGCAAGTCCGACAACCCGTCGATCACGCGCGACGTCTCCGGAGAGGGCGTGCAGCAGGCGCTGCTCAAGATCCTCGAGGGGACGGTCGCCAACGTGCCGCCCCAGGGGGGGCGTAAGCACCCCCACCAGGACTTCATCCAGATCAACACGACGAACATCCTGTTCGTCTGCGGCGGGGCCTTCGACGGCCTCGAGCAGATCATCGAGCGTCGCATCGGCAAGCGGACGATCGGGTTCGGCTCGGCCGACGGGCCGGTGACGAAGCAGGAGCGGACGGAGATGTTCCAGTACCTCCAGCCGGAGGACCTGCTGAAGTACGGCTTCATCCCCGAGTTCATCGGCCGCCTGCCGATCGTCGTCACCCTGCATCCGCTCGACGAGTCGGACATCGTGCGCATCCTGACCGAGCCCAAGAACGCGCTCGTGAAGCAGTACCAGAAGTTCTTCGGGCTGGACAACGTAGAGCTCGTCTTCGAGCCCGACTCGCTCCGCTCGATCGCCAGTCTCGCCGTCGATCGTGGCACCGGGGCCCGCGCCTTGAAATCGATCATCGAAGAGGCGTTGCTCGACACCATGTACGAGATCCCCTCGCGCCCCGAGATCAAGCGCTGCACGATCACGCAGGGCACGATCGTGAGCAAGGCGGACCCCGAGTACGTGATCTCCGATGCGCCCGGCCCGAGCGTCGTCGAGGAGAGCGCGTAGCCGGAGTCCGGCCGGCGGTCGGCACATTGTTGTGCCACGTCGCGTGGTCATCGGGTACACTTTGTGTCCGCGCTCGCTCGGAGCGCATCGCCGTGGTCGCCTCTCTTCTCGAACGGGCCCTCGACGTTAGATATCGGAAGTTCGAGAGTCAGAGGACCAGGCATGCCAAGCGGAACGATCAAGAAGCTGGTTTCCGATCGCGGTTTCGGCTTCATCGCGGCGGAGGATGGGAAGGAGTACTTCTTCCATCGGAGCGGCACGGAGGCTGATTTCGACAGCCTGCGTGGCGGGGAAGAGGTGACCTTCGAGGTCGAGGCGAGCCCCAAGGGGCCCCGCGCCGGCCGGGTCCGCCTCTCCTAGGACAACCTGGGAAGAGCGGGAGATCCTCCCGCCAAGGGGCGCGGCACCATCGGGTGCCGCGCCCTTTTTCTTTCTCCGCAACGAGGCTCGGTCCGGCCGGAGAGCGGGGGACCGCTATCCCTCGTCCGGCCGCGCCGGGAGCAGTCGGGGCTCGATCCGGCGCTCGGTGGCGGTGCCGCCGTGCGTCCGCTCCACTCGGTAGGCTCCTTTGCCCTCGAGCTCGCTCAGGGCCTCCACCAGATCCGTGCCCTCGTAGTGGAGCCCGACCCCGTCGTCCGTCGCATAGGCCGCCGGCAGCGTGCCCTCGGCGACGAGCTGCTGCAGCAGCGGCCGGCGTTGCGCCTCGGAGTCGTAGTGGACGCCGTTCGCCCAGGGGAGTAGGCCGAGGCCGTCCGTGACGGGCCGCAGCTCGGGCCCGAAGGAGTCGGTCGTGCCGCCGGCGTGCCAGCACACCGACCCGGCCGAGACGCCGGCCAGCACGACGCCCCGCTCCCAGACCTCGCGCAGGATCGTGTCCAGCCCGTGCAGCCGCCAGAGCGCGAGGAGTCCGGCGACGCTGCCGCCGCCGACCCAGATCGCGTCCTGCCCGAGCAGGTGGGCGCGCACGTCGCGGAAGTTCGGCATCGGCAGCAGGCGCAGGCAGGTGACGTCGACGTCGGTCCCGTAGAACCCCTCGTGCAGGTTCGCGACCCAGGTCCGGTCGTCGCCGCCGGCGGTGCCGAGGCAGCAGAGCCGCGGCCGGCCGCCCGGACGGCCGAGCTCGATCGCATGCCAGAGCAGCGGTCCGGGGACATAGGGTCGCCGGCGGCTGGGGCGCAGGCCGCCGGAGGTGGCGAGGATGGTCGGGCGCAGAGCAGTCATGTCTGCGAACTCTCGCGCATCGAGGTGGCCCCGCGCGGACGGCGTTGCCGCCCCGCCGCGCCCTCCTCGCCGCGCCCGGGACGCGCCGGCACCGATCGCCAAGTACACTGGACGGTCTCATGCAACGCGCCGCCCACGTCGACGACGGAGACGTACCCGGGCCGGCGCGCGCCATCTGACCTCGGTCCGCGCCGGCGCCACCAGATCCCAAGGAGCCAGCACGCCCGATGACCGAGACCCAACCCGCTCCCACCCCTGAGGGGGGCATGCCGACCGCCTACGACCCGCGGGTCGTCGAGCCGGTCTGGTCCGACCGTTGGGAGAAGGCAGCGCTCTTTCGGGCCGACGCGTCGAGCGAGCGGCCACCGTTCTCGATCGCGCTGCCACCGCCGAACATCACCGGCGACCTCCACCTCGGCCACGCGGTCAACGCGGCGCTGCAGGACGCCTGGGCGCGCTACCGGCGGATGACCGGCTACGAGGTGCTCTGGCAGCCGGGTACCGACCATGCCGCGATCGCGACGCAGAACGTGATCGAGAAGCAGCTCGCCGGCGAGGGGACGACGAAGGAGGAGCTCGGCCGGGCCGCGTTCGAGGAGCGCGTCGCCGAGTGGTACGACGAGGTCGGTCATCGAATCATCGGGCAGCTGCAGGAGCTCGGTGCCTCCATCGACCGCTCGCGGCTGCGCTTCACGCTCGACGAGCAATACGTCCGGGCCGTCCGGACCGCGTTCGTGCACTACTACGACCGCGGCCTGATCTACCGCGGCCCGCGGATCGTGAATTGGTGTCCGCGCTGCCAGTCCGCGATCAGCGACCTCGAGGTGCAGTGGCGCGAGCACACCGACACGCTGTACTCGATCCGCTACCCGATCGAGGGCTCGGGCGAGACGATCACGATCGCGACCGTCCGGCCGGAGACGATGCTGTTCGACACTGGCCTCGCCGTGCATCCCGACGACGAGCGCTACCGGCATCTCGTCGGCCAGGTGGCCGTCCTGCCGCTCGTCGGGCGGCGCCTCCCGATCGTTGCCGACCCGGCAGTCGAGCGCGAATTCGGGACCGGTGCCCTGAAGATCACGCCCGGGCACGACCCGCTGGACTACGAGCTGGGGCAGCGGCACGGGCTTGCGCTGATCAACGGGATGCACCCCGACGGCCGGCTCGACGCGCCCGAGCTGCCGCGCTACGACGGGCTGCCCGCGCTGCAGGCGCGCGAGCGCGTCGTCGCCGACCTGCGCATCGAGGAGGCGATCGAGGCGGAGCGTCCGTACGTCCACGAAGTCGGTCACTGCGATCGCTGCGACACGGTGCTCGAGCCGCTCGTCTCCGACCAGTGGTGGCTGCGCATGGAGGAGCTGGCGCGCCGCTCGGTCGACGCCAGCCGGCGCGGCGAGGTGCGCTGGCATCCCGAGCGCTTCGAGCGGACCTATCTCGATTGGCTGGGCGGGATCCACGACTGGTGCGTGAGCCGGCAGCTGTGGCTCGGCCATCGGATCCCCGTCTACACCTGTGGCGACGGCCACCGGTTCGCGTCGGTCGAGGAGCCCGAGCGGTGCGAGCGCTGCGGGAACGCCGAGCTGACGCAGGACCCGGATGTGCTCGACACCTGGTTCTCGTCCGCGCTCTGGCCGTTCGCGACGCTCGGCTGGCCGGAGCGAACGCCGGAGCTGGAGAAGTTCTATCCGACGACGATCGACTCGACCGACCGCGGCATCATCAATCTCTGGGTCACCCGGATGATCTTCAGCGGACTCGAGTTCACGGGCGTGGTGCCGTTCTCCGACGTCATGATCCACGCGACGATCCATGCTGCCGACGGCCGCCGCATGAGCAAGTCGCTCGGCACGGGCGTCGACCCCAGGGACCTGATCAGCCAGTACGGTGCCGACGCGGTGCGGGCGTGGGCGACGCAGGTCGCGATGACGGCCCAGGACGTTCGCTACGACGAGAGTCGCATCGAGGGCTACCGGCGGTTCGCGAACAAGCTCTGGAACGCGACCCGCCTCGTTCTCTCGCACCTTGGCGACGGGCCGGTGCCTCCGCTGCCCACCTCTGAGGGCGCGCTCGCCGACCGCTGGATCCTCTCCCGGCTCGACCGGACGGTGGCGACCGTGACCGGGAGCATCGAGGACTTCACGTTCACGGATGCGATCACGTGCCTTTACGACTTCGCCTGGCACGACTTCTGTGATTGGTATCTGGAGGCGTCGAAGACGCGCCTGCGGGAGGGCGAGGCGGCGGCCCGCGGTGTCGCCGGGCACGTGCTCCAGGTCCTGTTGCGCCTGCTGCACCCGTTCATGCCGTTCCTGAGCGAGGAGCTGTGGCACCGCCTGCCGCCGCCGTCGAGCGGCGTCGAGCGCGACTTCCTGATGCACGCCGCCTGGCCGGAGCGCGACCCGGCGGCGACCGACCCGGCCGCCGAGGAGGCGCTGCGGCGCGTCGTCGACGGGGTCGAGGAGCTGCGG
>JBAPVZ010000657.1:0-1536 GCA_049283435.1 Candidatus Dormiibacterota bacterium | reverse complement strand
GCCTCGCCCGGCTGCTCGGCGTGCCCCGCGGCACGCCCCTGCTCGCCGTCGAGCGGGTCACCCATGGGGACGGGGAGACGATCCTCGACTGGCAGCGGCGCACGTACCTCGGCGATCGCTTCCGCCTCGAGCTCGAGCTGCAGCGGCGGCCCCCGACGGCTGACCCGATCGATCACGACCACGACCACGCGGCGTCGCAGTCCGAGCTGGCTCGGTAGGGTATCGGAGCGTGGCTGGGGACGACCCGCGACCGCCTCTGGGCGGGCGATTGCTGCAGCCTGCGAGCTGGCTGCCGCTGGCGCTCGTCGTCGGGCTCGCGGTGTTGATCGTCGTCGTCGGCTCGCCCGCGAAGACGCAGGGTGCGGCGCGTCCGGGATCGACGCCGGCCGCGCGACGTCACGCACCCACCAGCTCCCCGTCGGCACCACCGCGGCCCGCGCTGCGAATGCTCTTCGTGGGGGCCAGCGTCGACCGAGGGATGTTCGCATCCTCGATGGATCACTCGTATCCGATGCTGGTTGCGAATTCGCTCGAGCAGGGCGGTCAGCAGGTCACCTGGTCGCTGGATGCCCGCACCGGCGCGTCCGTTGCCGACGGGCTCTCGTGGAGCTTTCCAGCGGGCCAGGACGTCATCGTCGTCCATCTCGTGACCAACGACTACAGCAACGACAACACGCCGCTGCCCGTCTACCGGTCCGAGTTCTCGCAGTTGCTGGACAAGTTGCGCGAGAGTTCGCCCGCGGCGCGGCTCATCTGTCTCGGTGCCTGGGAGGCTCCACATGCGAGGAACAGCGTCGGCGAGACGGTGACGGACTTCGACCTGTCCGTGAGATCGGCCTGCCAGGCGCGAGGCGGGACCTTCGTGCCGCTGTCCGCGATCTTCGACCAACCGATCAATCGGGGACCGATTGGGGCGCTCACCGCCTACGGGACCGCCGACAACTACCATCCGAACGACGCCGGGCAGCAGGCGATCGCGAACACGGTGCTGGCGGCGATCCGCACCGGACGCAGCAACCAACCGGAGGTGGCCGCGTCGGCGACGGTGCCGCGACCCGCGATCGCTAGCGCGCCGGCGCCAACCGCGCATCCCCGGGTGTATCCGGCCTACCGGCGACGCTAGCCGGCGTCAGTCCCGCCACCCGCAGGATCTCGGCCTCGTCGAGTGAATCCTCGGCGAGGAGCGCGCGGGTCAGCGCCTCCAGCTTGTCCCGGTATTGCTGCAGCAGGCGTTCCGCCTCGTCGTGGCACTCGTCGACGATGCGGCGGACCTCTTCGTCGATGATGCGGCCGGTCGACTCGCTGTAGGGTCGGGTCGCGACCGGACCTGCGCGCTCCTGCTCATCGGCATAGTTGAGCGGACCCACGCGATCCGACATGCCCCACCGGACGACCATCTGCTGTGCGATCTGCGTCACCGCAGCAAGGTCGTTCTCGGCACCGGTCGTGACGACGCCGTAGATCAGCTTCTCCGCCGACCGCCCGCCGAGCGCGCCGATGATGCGTGCGCGCAGGTAGTCCTCGCTGAGATTGAAG
>JBAPVZ010000656.1:0-6736 GCA_049283435.1 Candidatus Dormiibacterota bacterium | reverse complement strand
GCCCAGGAGGGGATGACGGCGTTCCTGGAGAAGCGCACGCCGACCTGGCAGGGTCGGTAAGCGACCCCTCCGGGCAACCGCGGCGCAGGCGTGCCGTCGCCGCCATGCGCGATCATCGGCAGGTGCGTCAACGAAGGTGGCTCATGGTCGGCGCCGTCTTCGTCGCTCTCGTCCTCATCGCCGGGGCCTCGTTCTCCTGGATTGCGTCGTCGATCCTCCTCGTGCCGAAGCACGAGTTAGGGGCCGGCAACCTCACCGTTCAGGCGGTCGGCCCGTCGACGATCACGCTGCAGCGCACGGTCGACACCCTGCGTCCCGGGGTCTACGGCCTGGACTGGTCGAGCGGCCACGCCATCGTCGGTCGCGTTCAGCGCCGAACCAGTTCGACCGTGACACGGGCGCTGACGGCGCGCCGCGGCCGGGTCGCCGCCGGCGACCGCGTCGCGCTGGACACCGACGTCTACGACGGCGACCCGATGCAGGCGGCGGGCCTCGCGTTCCAGACCGTCGACGTGCCCGACCCGCTCGGGCCGATGCCGGCCTGGCTCGTCCCCGGTGCCGGCGCGACCTGGGTCATCTTCGTGCACGGTATCGACGGCACCCGGCAGGGCGGGCTTCGCTACCTGTCCGCCCTGCACGCGCTCGATCTGCCGGCCCTGCTCATCAGCTATCGCAACGATGCCGGCGCGCCCCCCAGCGCGGACGGTCTGATCCACCTCGGGAGCACCGAATGGGAGGACCTCCAGGCGGCGGCGGCGTTCGCGCTGTCCCACGGCGCCGCCCATCTGGTCCTGTTCGGGGCCTCCATGGGTGGTGCGATCGTGACCCGGTTCATGCGCCAGTCGACCCTGGCCGCCCACGTGACCAAGCTCGTCCTCGATGCGCCGGCGCTCGACTGGCAGTCGATCCTGGACAACCAAGCGGCGCGCCTCCACCTGCCGTTCATGGCCGGCCCCGTCGAGCTCGCCGTGCAGCTTCGCGTCGGCTTCGACTGGGGCGAGATGGACGAGATCGCCCACGCGGGCAGCTTTCACCTGCCGATCCTGCTGTTCCAGGGATCCGACGACACCCTGGTGCCGCCAAGCGACAGCGCCGCGTTCGCTCGTAGAGCACCGGGACCGGTCACGTTCGTCAGCGTGGCCGAGGCCGGGCACATACAAAGCTGGAACGTCGACCCGGCGGCGTACGACGCGCACCTGCGGAGCTTTCTGACGGCCTGACCTGGTGGCCTGACCGGGCCGTCTGACCGAACCGTTCGGCGAGCCTTCGTCTCATGCGGGGTCGGGTTGGGGATCGGCCAAGCCAGAACGCGATCGGCGCGAAGTGGTCCATGAACCGATGCCAAATCCGGACCTTCCGATAGTCCATTGGAACGCGTAGCGTTCCCATCAGCAGGATGCGTCGAGCCAGATCGAGCAGGCGGGCCGGCGCTCATGAGGTCATGGAGGCAACGTCGATGACGGAAGGACGCAGCGTCGAGAAGCGGACGGCGGACGTGCGGGAAGCGCTCGCCGCAGGCCACGACGGATGGCTCGCGACCGCGAGCGCCTCCGGCCGGCCCCATCTGATCGCCGTCTCCTGCTGGTGGGACGGCACCCAGGTCGTGATGACGACCGTCGGCAGCAGCCGATCGGCGCGCAACCTGGCCGCCACGCGGCAGGCGAGGCTCGCGCTGGGCTCCGCGGACGACGTCGTGATGGTCGACGTCGAGCTCGGGCACGAGGTGCCCGTCAACGACGCGCCGGCCGGGGTGGCGGAGGGCTTCGCGACCGGTGTCGGCTGGGATCCGCGAGAGATCGGCCCGGAGTGGGTGTTCCTGACGCTCCGGCCGAATCGCATCCAGGCCTATCGCGGGTACGACGAGCTGGCCGGTCGCGACGTCATGCGGAACGGCGCCTGGTTGGCATAGGAGCGCTCCCGGAGGGGTCGCGACCGTCGCTCAGCGGCCCAGCTCGATGGCTCGCAGGAACTCCTCGCGTAGCTCGGCGTTCGTCTCGAAGGCGCCCCGCCAGAGCGTCGTGCGGGTGCGCGTCTCCAGGTCTCGCACGCCTCGCATCTGCGTGCACAGGTGTTGCGCCTCGAGGTAGACGGCGGCGCCGTGGGGAGCCAGGATCGCGTCCAGCCCGTCGGCGATCTGCCGCCCCAGCCGCTCCTGCAGCGTGAATCGCTGACCGTAGAGCCGGACCAGGCGAGTCAGCTTCGAGATGCCGATGATGCGGTCGGCCGGCAGGTAGCCGACGAACGCGGATCCGAAGAACGGGAGGGCGTGGTGCTCACACAGCGCGTGGAAGCCGATCGGCCCCTCGACGACCTGCCCGACGATGCGCTCGGCGTCTTCCGGCGTCTCGGTCGGGAAGGTGGTCAGCACCTTCTCGTCACCCTCGTACCCCTGCGTCGCGTCGTACAGCGCCTGCAGCAATCGACGCGGCGTCTCACGCGTGCCCGGGGTGTCCGGCTCGAGGCCGAGGGCCTCCAGGATCTCCCCGAGCTGCCCTTCGTACCGCTGCCACTGCGCCTCGCTCAGCTCGCGAGGGCGTCGCTCCTCCCAGTCCGCCTCGTCCTCGCGCGCAAGGATCTGCCTCATCGTCGTTCCGCTGCTCCAGCACCGATCGCGAGCCGACCCCGACGAGGTCGGCTCCGCCCAACGGGCGGTGGCCTCGGCCGCGCAGCGATCGGTCAGGGGGCGCAGCTCCAGCGGCCCTTGATGGTGAGGGTCGGCTGGTTGGAACTGAGATTGTCGAGCGTCGCTTCCACCGAACCGGTCTGTTCGTCGTTGCCGATGCTGAAGGTCAGGCTGGCACCTGGCTGCGACTCCCAGACCTGTTTCTTGTCCAGTGTGAACACCTGCACCGTCGTCTGGGTCGCGCCGTACGTGCCAGGCCCGTTGTACGGCTTCACCGTGACCGTGAACCCGTAGACCGTGCCGTCGACCGGTCCGAAGAGCGTCGACGCCCACGCTCCCGAGTCGCGAGGCCGCGTCGTGCATTCGCTCTGCGCGCCCGAATTCTGTGCGGAAAGGGTCGTCATGTTGCCGCTGATGTCACCCGAGAACGCGAGCTGCTGCGACGCGGCCGGTGGCCCGACCTGGGGCAGCGGCGTCGAGGAGGGCAGCGTCGACGGGGCCGGCGGCCGTCGAGAGGCACCTGGGGAGGCCTTCGCGCTCCCCCCCGCCCCACCCGGCGACGCCGTCGAAGAGACGCTCGCGTGCGGTGACGGCGGCGTGCCCGCGACCTCGCTGCCGCCACAGCCGGAGACCAGCAGCGCCACCAACGGCGCCGCGAGGATGCCCGCCAGACGCAGGCGGAGACGGGGTCCGGCGCGACGGTCAGAGGCCGCGTAAAGATCGGTGAGAGCGAACATTTGCACGTATCCTTGGCATGGGCGCGTTGAAAACTGAATACGCTGTCCGGTTCCACCTCGAAGTCTCGAGGCGGGTAACGCGTTGAAGCATGAACCGAGCGGCCATCGCGGTGTAAGACTCGGAGTCCATCGACCTGATCAATGGTCGCCGGCGATGTGATCGGTCGTCGATCGCTTCTAAGGCGAACGGCATGTGATAGAGATGATAGCGTGGCCCGCTCTGTGAGCCCAACCCCGGGCGCGTCCGTCAACCCCAGCCGGCACCCGACGGAAGCGGCGATCCGGGCGGTGGAGGAGCGGTTCCTGGTCGGCCTGCCGGGGGTCACCGAGGTATGGCTGATCCGCCACGGCGAGTGCTACGACGACCTCCAGGACGACACCGACCCGGCCCTCTCGCCGAGAGGACGGGAGCAGGTGCAGCGGCTCTCCGAACGCCTCGGGAGACTGCAGCTCGACGCCGTCTACACGAGCCCGCTGCGCCGCGCCCGGGAGACGGCGGCCGCCCTCTCGTCGGACGTGCACACCGACGCACGACTCGTCGAGGCGATGGCGGCGATGGAGGACGGCTGGTTCCGGCCGATCGAGCCGTTCGAAACCGTCGCCGACCGCATGGCCGCGGCCGTCGACGACGCCCTCACCGCGCACCCGCCGGCTGGCAGCGCGCCCGGGGGCCGCATCGCGATCGTCGCGCACGGCGGATCGATCACCGCCTACCTCGGCCGCGTCCTCCGCCTGGAGGCCGGGTCGCGCCTGCGCGTCCTCCCCTTCTTCACGAGCGTCAACATCGTCCGGGCCCGCGAGAGTGCGCGCGCCGTCGGGACGATCAACGATGTCTCCCACCTCGAGGGGCTCGAATGAGCGACGGCGCGACGAGCGTCGAGGTCCGGATTGCCGCCGACCTCGAGGCCGTGCTCGGCGAGCCCGTCGGCGGCGTGCGCCCGATCCCCGAGGGCCACTCCGGCTTCACCTATTGGGTGCAGATGAACGGCCGCGAGGCGGTCCTTCGCCTGCCACCTCCGGGGACCCGCCCCACCGGCCCGGCCGACATCGCGCGCCAGGGTCGCCTGCTGCGCGCCCTGCACGCCGCCGGCATCGCCGTTCCCGCCGTGCTCGCGATGGCGGAGGGGCCGGCAGTCGACGGGCGTCCGTTCTGTCTCATGGAGCGCGTGGACGGCGAGCGGATCGAGCTCGCTGCCGGCCACGACGACGTGGCGCTCGCGCGGTCTGCGGTCGAGGAGCTGCGCCGGCTGCAACGGGTTCCCCTGCCCGCGACCGGTATCGGCGACGAGGGCCCGGTCGGGCTGGGCCAGGAGATCGAGCGCTGGAGCTGGCTGCTCGAGCGCTCCCCCGCCGAGCTGGTCGGGGAGGCGCCGTCCGCAGCCCGCCTGCTCGATGCGACGCGGCCCGAAGACCGGCCGCCGGTGCTCGTCCACGGCGACTACCACTACGGCAACATGCTGTTCAAAGGTGGCCGCGTCGTCGCGCTGCTCGACTGGGAGATCGCGCAGCTCGGTCAGCCGCTGCTCGACCTCGCCTGCATGTGCGTCGTCGGCCGCGCCGAGAGCACGGGGGGTGCCGGCGTGCCCGGCGGCGGCACGCTCGCGGTGCAGGAGGCGGATCTGCTGCGTTGGTACGGCACCGACGAGGAGACGTTCCGCTGGTATCTGGCGCTGACCTTCTACAAGTACGCTGCGATCTTCGGCTACAACCTCATGCTGCACCGGCGCGGCAAGCGACACGATCCGATCTACGAGACCCGCACCGGCACCATCGTCGCCTTCCTCGACGAGTCGGCGCGACTCCTGCGGTAGCGACAGCAAGGAGAAGAGGCCCGTGAGCTGGGATTTCTCGACCGAACCCGAGTTCGAAGCGAAGCTGCGCTGGATGGCGGATTTCGTCCGGCGCGAGGTGTTCCCGCTCGAGGTCCTCGAGACCGACGAGGCGACGTTCATGCGGATCGTCCGCGGCCTGCAGGCGCAGGTGAAGCAGGAGGGGCTCTGGGCGGCCCACCTCCCGCCCGAGCTGGGTGGGCAGGGCTTCGGACAGGTGAAGCTCGGCCTGATGCACGAGATCGACGGCATGTCGCCGTGGGCGTCGCTCGTCTTCGGCAACCAGGCGCCGGACAGCGGCAACTCCGAGGTGCTGGCGACGTTCGGCAGCCCGGAGCAGAAGCGCCGCTGGCTCACACCGCTCCTCGACGGCGAGATGCGCTCCGGGTTCTCGATGACCGAGCCCGAGCATGCCGGCGCCGACCCCCGCACGATGTCGACGACCGCGGTCCTGGACGGCGACCAGTGGGTGCTGAACGGTCACAAGTGGTTCACGACGAACGGGCTGATCGCCGACTTCCTGATCGTGATGGCCGTCACCGATCCCGACGCGCCGACCTACGAGCGCACGTCGATGCTGCTCGTCCCCGCCGACACCCCGGGCGTCCAGATCGTGCGCAACATCCCTCACATGGGCGCCGAGCACGAGCGCTTCGGACAGGGGCACGCCGAGGTTCGCTACGAGCAGGTGCGCCTGCCGAGGGAGGCGCTGATCGGGGAGCGCGGCCAGGGCTTCGCGATCGCCCAGGCCCGCCTCGGTCCCGGCCGCATCCACCACTGCATGCGCTGGCTCGGGCAGGCCCGCCGCGCCTTCGACCTGCTGTGCGAGCGCTCGCTCCAGCGGCACGCGTTCGGCGGCCCGCTCGCCGACAAGCAGACGGTGCAGAACTGGATCGCCGACTCCGCCGCCGAGATGCAGGCGGCGCGCCTGATGACGCTCCACGCGGCCTGGATGATCGATCACCACGGCGCCCGCGCGGCCCGCGTCGACATCGGGCTGATCAAGTTCTACGGCGCGAAGGTGCTGCACGACGTGATCGACCGAGCGATCCAGGTCAACGGCGCGCTCGGCTACTCGGGCGACCTCCCACTGGAGGAGATGTACCGGCACGCGCGCGCGGCCCGCCTCTACGACGGGCCGGACGAGGTGCACCGGCAGACCGTCGCCCGGCAGATCCTGCGCGGCTACCAGGCACCGGACGGCATCTGGCCGACCGAACACATCCCGACCAGACGTGAGGCGGCGCGGGCCAAGTTCGCCGCGCTGCTCGACGAGGCGACCGCCGACCTCTGAGCGCGCCACCCGAAAGGGCCGATCGACGGCAGCGTGACCCTTCTCGGGGCGAGCTCGCGACCGGTCGCCGGCAAACGGCCTCGCGACCGAACCCCTGTTCCGCCCCCCGCCCCGCCCCGATCGGCTGCGGAATTACACTGCTCAGGTGTCGATGAGCTCTCCCACGGCGGGCGCGCAGCCGCTCCGACGGCGGCTCCAGAATCCCTACAGCAAGCTCCCGGACTGGTTCTATCCGGCCAACGTCGTCTTCTGG
>JBAPVZ010000655.1:0-2875 GCA_049283435.1 Candidatus Dormiibacterota bacterium | reverse complement strand
AACCCAGGTCAGATGGGATAGCTCTCCCCTGTACGACATCGCCCGCGGGGGGCATGCTCGGCACGATCACTGTGGAGTTCCTCGCCCGGCGGTGGGCTGGCCGGCCATGACCTCGTTGCCGGGAGCTGGCCAGACAGCGAGGCCGCGGCCAACTCAGCTCCGCCAGCGCCCGCCGTGGACCGTCGATCGCCCTCCGCGTGTTCTGGTCGTCGACGGTCAGACGCTCTTCCGGGCCGGGCTCGTCAAGCTGCTCGAGGGCGACCCCCGAGTCGAGATCGCCGGCCAGGCCGGTGACGGTCAGACGGCCCTCGATCTGGTAGCCGACGTCCAGCCCGATATCGTGCTCATGGACGTTCGGCTCTCGCAGACGGACGGGGCCGTGGCCGCGGCCCGGATCATCGCACGCCATCCCCAGGTCAAGGTCCTGATCCTGACTGCCGTGGTCGCCGACACTGACATCGTCCATGCTTTGAAGTCAGGTACCAGCGGCTATCTGCTCAAGGCGTCGGAGCCGAACGCGATCGTGTCCAGCATCCTTGCCGCGCTCTCCGGCGAGTGGGTGATGGATACCGCCGTCGCCAAGCGGGTGCTGGACATTCTGACTGGAGACACGACCGTCGTCGTCCCCAATGACGGCCTAACGCCGCGCGAACGGGAAATTCTCCGACTGCTGGCCACCGGGATGGCCAACAAGCAGATTGCGCAACGGCTCCAGATCAGCGACAAGACGGTAAGAAACCACCTGACCCAGATCTACGTCAAGCTCGGCCTCGCCGATCGCGCACAGGCGGTCCTCTATGCCGTCCGCAAGGGACTCGTCGAACCCTGACGGCGGCGGCGGCGGAGATTCGTGCACCGGTCGGAGTTCGCACTGGATCCCGGCCTGACGCGGTAACCACCGGATAACACTCGACTCCCGGCCCCGGTCCGGGGCACCCGGGGGCGTCGTCGTACAGAGGCGATGGGATCCCTGCTCGGACGGAGTGACGCTTCACCCTCGGATAGGGAGGGGGATTGGATGGCAAGCGGATGCGGACGATGGGCCGCTCGACGCCGCCGGCGAAGAGGAGCCCGCTGATCCGGTCGCCGGCGGTTGGTGCGAGACCTCGATTCCGCAAGCAGGGCCGGCTGAAGGACACCGGCGAGCCGAATCAGACCTTGCTGGGGTGCTACAGTACCCGAAAACGTACTGAAGGAGGAACCGTGATCAACTTCGCCGGACTGAAGCGGTGCTCGACGTGCCGCTGATGCCGACGGCGGGAGCTGGGGCGCCCCCGGGTCCGCCCTCGCGCTTACCTGCGGCCGTCGCTTCGCGCTTGCGACTTCCTGTGATCGCCGCTCCGATGCTGCGGGTGTCGGGTCCCGACCTGGTGATCGCGGCCTGTCGTGCCGGCATCATCGGAGCTTTCCCCACCGCGAATGCCGAGTCGGTTCAAGAGCTGGACCGATGGCTGCACGCGATCGAGGCGGCCGCATCGGTCTCGTCTGATCCGCAGCGGGCCGCCCCCTACGCGGCGAATCTGATCGTCAGGCAGCCACGGTTGGCCGATCACCTCGCCTGCTTGCTGGACCATCGAGCGGAGATCGTCATCACCAGCGTAGGCTCGCCGGACGCGGTGGTGGGCGCACTCCACGATGGCGGTCGATTGGTGTTCGCCGACGTCGCCACCCTCGAGCATGCCCGCAAGGCCATCGCCGCCGGCGTGGACGGGCTCGTTCTGGTCACCGCGGGGGCGGGCGGCCAGACCGGATGGCTGAACCCACTGGCCTTCGCCGCCGCCGTCCGGCCGCTCTTCGCCGGACCGATCGTCCTGGCCGGCGGGATCGGCGACGGCAGATCGGTCCTCGCCGCGCAGCTGCTGGGCTGCGACCTGGCGTACATGGGCACCAAGTTCATTGCGACGCGCGAGAGCATGGCCAGCCCGGAATACCGGGACATGGTCGTCCGAAGCACGTTGGACGACGTCTTGCTCACCAGCGCCTTCACCGGGTTGCCGACCAACATGCTCCTACCGGCAATCGCCGCCGCCGGGCTCGACCGCGACCTGCTCGATGAGCAAGTCACGCCCGCAGACGCCGACAGGATGTACGGGGGACGCAGCCGGGGACCTGGCCCCCGGAGATGGCGCGATGTGTTCAGCGCGGGTCATTCCGTGTCCGGTGTGCATGCGGTGTCGAGCGTCGCGGACGTCGTCGCGTTGACCGCCCTGGAGTACAAGCACGCTTACGCCGAGGGATTGGCCACGGTATTCAGCCCCCGCGCTGACGACCAGGCGGCGGCTGACCATCGGACGGCGTTCATCGAGGAGGCAGGATGACTGGCGAATGCAGCGTTGGCCCCACGATCGGGGCACTCGCCATTCGGGCACTGCGCCGCCACCCTGATCGCACTGCGCTCAGCTGGGACGGCGGACGCATGACGTACGCACAGACCCTCGAGCTGATCGGGCGATACCAGACCGTCCTTCAGCAGCGAGGCGTGCGCCGAGGGCAGCGGATCGCACTGCTCAGTGCCAACCGCGCCGCCAGTTGGTGCCTCAGCATCGCCGCCCAGGCCAGCGGTCTCGGCGTGACCTGGCTGAACGGCGTCGGCTCGCTGCAAGACCACCTCTTTCAGCTTGCCGACGCTGACGTGTCGGCGCTCGTCGTGGACGAGGAGAACCACGCGCCAAGGGGAGCCGAGCTGGCGGCCGCGGTCGGCAACGACATGGTCGTCCTCACCGTAGGCCCCACCGAGTTCGCCACCGATCTCGAAACCGCCATCGAGGCGTGCGGTCCGGCGGCCGCACGCGATTGGGCCAGACCAGACGACATTGCGATCATCCATTACACCGGCGGCACGACCGGTCATCCCAAAGGCGTCATGCGCACGCAC
>JBAPVZ010000654.1:0-4012 GCA_049283435.1 Candidatus Dormiibacterota bacterium | reverse complement strand
CACAAGAGCCACGCCCAGTCAATTCATTTACACCCTGTACGTCGGACAGATGGAGCAGTTCGATGACTAACCCATTCAAGCACCGACTGTGTCGATGCCGAACTCAAGAATCGCCCTTAACAGGTTAGGTTGACAGCTGCCCGATTGTCCGGTATCACGTGGGCCAGCCCCCTTGGGCGGGAGGGGATTTGCATTCTTGACTGATGCCGCGAATGGTGCAACCCATGCGCTGATTGCGATGTCCCAGAGTTTGCGAACGGCCGCCTTCCCGCCCCCCGGTGCCTGGCGCCGGATACCATCGCCTCCGTGCGCTACGCGATCGCGATCCCACAGATCGTCGCCGACGGGTCCTTCGATCCTGCCGCCTTCCGCGACTACCTGGCGCGGGCCGAGGAGCTCGGCTTCGCCAGTGGCTGGGCCCAGGAGCAGGTCTTCGGCACGCTGCCCACCCTGAGCCCGCTCGAGACCATCGCCCATGCCGCCGCCTCCACCGAACGGCTCCGCCTCGGCTGCTCGGTGTTCGTGACGCCGCTCCACAACCCCGTCCATCTCGCGAAAGCGCTCAGCACACTTGACCAACTCACTCGTGGTCGGCTGGACGTCGGCGTCGGCACCGGGGGCCAGGGGAGGATGTTCTCCGCCTTCGAGGTCGATCCCAGGCGCCTCGTCGCACGCTTCAACGAGGGCCTTCGCCTGATGAAGGCACTGTGGACGCAGCCGACGGTGACGTTCAAGGGCGAGTTCTGGCAGGTCGACGGCGCCGCGATGGAGCCGAAGCCCTGGCAGAAGCCCTACCCGCCGATCTGGTTCGGAGCGAACCATCCCAACGCCCTGCGCCGCGCCGTTCGCCACGGCGACGGTTTCTTCGGCGCCGGCTCCACCACGACAGCACGGTTCGCCGAGCAGGTTCCGCTCGTACGCGCAGCCCTGCATGAGGCCGGGCGTGATCCGGCGACCTTCCCCGTTGCCAAGCGCATCTACGTCGCGATCGACGACGACCGCGACGTCGCGCGCCGCCAGATCGGGGAGGGATTGGAGAAGCTCTACGCCCAGTTCGCGCTGCGCAACCTGCTCGATGTTGCGGTGTACGGCACCGCGGACGAGTGCGCCGCCGGCGTGCGCGAGGTCATCGACGCCGGCGCCGAGCTGATCCTGTTCACGCCGCTGGCGAACGAGCGCGAGCAGATGGAGCGGCTGGCGGCGGAAGTGATCCCGCGCCTTCGCTGAGCGCGGCAGGGCCGGCTCGTGGGCACCGGCGAGTTGCCGCCGGCTCCGGTGACCCAGGTTCTGCCGATCCCGAAGCGCCCTGCCGCCGTCCGCAGCGCCTTGCCGGCGGAGGTCGCCAGCGGAGGCTCCGGGTTCGATGCCAGCCAGCGCCCGCGACGTGAGAGGCCGCGCGTCCGGTCCTGTACTGTCCGGCTCCCTTGAGCGCCGGGTGTCGCGCGTGCTGTGTGACCGCCTCGAGCACGGGGACGCAAAGCGCGAAGCTGGTCCGCGTCTGTCAGCTCCTCGACGTCCGGCGCCCCGTAACGGATCTGAAAGGCCTGGCCGCCAAGCTGAGAAGAGAGCCTCCATCATGAACAAGCACAAGCCACCAAGCCCCCACGAGATCCCTGCCGCCCGCCCCGTTTCGAGCGCGACGTCAGAGCCGCGGGTTGCCGCAAGCGCGGGCGGGGCCGGCCCAGAGCCGCCTCCCTCGCCGGCCACGTCACCCGACTCGCCGGCCTCGGCAACCATGCCCGAGCACGCACGCCGGCCACGGGTGCGGCGATTGCTGTCGAACAGAAAGGGTCGATCGATCGCGGCCGCGGCGCTGATGCTTGCGGTGATCGGAGTTGCCGCCGGCTGCGGCGCGACCCCCTCCGCAGCCGCCCCGACCCCGTCGGCAAGCGCTGCCGGTGGCAGGGGATCCAACGCTCGGTCTGGACCAGCGGCAGGGGGAGCAGCCGGCACCGTCGGCAATGTGTCGACGTCGACCTTCAGCCTGTCGACAGCGGGGGGTCAGAAGGTCACCGTCAAGGAGGTGTCCTCGACGACCTACGAGAAAGGAACGAGCTCGACCGCGGTGAGTGCCATTACGACAGGCGAAACCGCACTCGTCGTTGGGACGACGAACGGAACGACGATCACGGCCACGCAGGTCATCGTGCAACCGACCGGCGACTACGGATCTGCGGCTTCCTCGGCGGCAGGAGTGGTCCCCTTCCAGCGGGGTGCCGCGAGCACTTCGAAGCAGACCGGTCAGATCCCGGCGAACTACCGTCAGGGGTCGGGGACGATCGTCAGCGGAACGACCGCGAATCAGGCGACGAAAGCTGCGCTGGCCGCCTACCCAGGGGGCATCGTCGACCGTGTCGTGAAGCTGAGCAACGGCGACTACGAGGTCCACAACATCGGCGTCAACTGGCCGCACCACGTTTTCGTCAACCAGGACTTCAAGGTCGTCGGCGCCGACTAGCTCGGCCAGCCGCCGCGGGGGCGGTTCATATCCGCACGAACGCGAACCCGCGCACCCGCACGACCGCACACCCGCACACCCGCACCCGCACGGGCCCGCGACCCCGTTACCAGTCGGCGACCGCCCCGTCGTCGTGGAACCACCCCGGCTGGTCGCTCACTCGGTAGGGGTGCGCGGCGCACGCGGCTCGGTCGAGCTCGATGCCGAGCCCCGGCGTCCGCGGCACCGTGAGCCAGCCGTCCTCCACCGAGAGCGACGTGGTCGTCAACTCGTTCGTGTACTCGGGGCGGTCGAACAGGAACTCCAGCGCGACGAAGTTCGGGCTCGCCATCGCGACGTGTGCGGACGCGAGCGTGTTGACGGGGCCCTGCGGGTTGTGGGGAGCGAAGCCCGCGAACGCGGTCTCGGCCATCCCCGCGATCAGCCGCGCCTCGAAGATGCCCCCGCAGTGGGCAAGATCCGGCTGCCAGAGCGACGCCGCATCCTGCAGCAGCACGTCGCGGTAGCTCCATTTCGTGAAGAGGCGCTCGCCGGTCGCGATCGGCACGCTGCTGCGACGCGCGACCTGCGCCATCGCCTCCGGATGCTCCGGCAGCACCGGCTCCTCGAGGAACCAGATGTCGTACGGCTCGACTGCCTCCGCGAACGCGATCGCCAGCACCGGCGACAGCCGGCCGTGCACGTCGATGCCGATCCGCACGTCAGGTCCAACGGCCTCCCGCACCGCCGCCACCTTCTCGACGGAGGGACGCAGTGCCGACCTGCCGTCCACGGGCAGCGTCGGACCGAGCGGACTCATCTTGAGCGCCCGGAAACCGCCCGAGACGATCTGGCGAGCGCTCGGCGCCAGCTGCTCGGGCGTGTCGCCCCGGGGACCGTTCGCGTACAGCCGGATCCGATCCCGGCAGGCGCCGCCGAGCAGCTCGTACACCGGCAGCCCGGCGACCTTTCCCTTGATGTCCCACAGCGCCTGCTCGACGCCGCTCAAAGCCGTCATCTGGATCACGCCGCCACGCCAGAACGGATGGCGGTAGGCACGCTGCCAGAGGTGCTGGATGCGTGCCGGGTCCTCCCCGAGCAAGCGGCGAGAGAGGTCACGGACACAGGCCGCCACCGTCTCCGCCCGCCCTTCCAGCGTCGCCTCGCCGACCCCGGAAACGCCCGCGTCGGTCTCGACGACGACAAAGTTCCAGGGGCAGCGGCCCGCGTCGACGACGACCGTCTCGACCGAGGTGATCTTCATCGCGATCCCCTCCTGATCAGAGCCGGCCGTACTTCTTGTAGACCTCGCTGACCGGCACCCCGGCTTGCACCTCGGCGCGGGTCTTGCTCTCGATGGCCCCGGCCTCCTCCGCCTTCGCGAGCACCTCGGGGAGCGCGTCCTGCGGGATGACGAGCACCCCGTCCCAATCGCCGAAGATCCAGTCTCCCGGGTTGACCCGCACCTGGCTCGTCACGCCGGCGTGCGCGAGGTCATCGACGCCGGCGCCGAGCTGATCCTGTTCACGCCGCTGGCGAACGAGCGCGAGCAGATGGAGCGGCTGGCGGCGGAAG
>JBAPVZ010000653.1:0-10320 GCA_049283435.1 Candidatus Dormiibacterota bacterium | reverse complement strand
GCCGGGGATCACCAACCTCATCGACATCATGTCGGTCGCCACTGGACAGCCGGCCGCGGCGATCGAGGCGAGCTACGGCGGCAGCGGCTACGGCACGTTCAAGGGCGCGGTCGCGGACGCGGTGATCGCGCTGCTGGAGCCGATCGCCGGGCGCTACCGGGAGCTGCGCGACGATCCGGCCGAGCTCGATCGTCTGCTCCAGCTCGGAGCCGGGAAGGCGATGCAGACGTCCGGCGAGACGTTGCGAGCGATGTACGACGCGATGGGCTTCATCGGCGGCCGCCGCGACTGAGCCTCAGATCGGGGGCGTTCCGCCGGCCGCTCGCCACACGAGCGCTGCCGCCCGCGAGGGCCAGTTGCGGGGCACCCGCTCTCCGGCGAGGGCCCGCGCGTACCAGCTGCCGGTACCGATCGTGACCGCGATCTCGAGGTCGGCGTCGGCATCGAGCAGGCCGAGCCGCATCCCGTGCTCGAGGATCGCGCGCAGTCGCTGCCGGCGGGGGCGGACGACTCGCGCCTGGTAGCGCGCACGCACCTCGCGCTCGGTCGTGTCCTGCAGCATCGTCCCGGCGAGCGACAGGCGGCCGCGGTGCGACACCCCACGCTGGAAGTCGGTCAGCTCGGCGACGAGGTCGGCGAAGGGATCCGCGGATGTCGTCGCCGGGCCGATGTCGGAGAGCCGGGCGACGACTGCGGCCGCCAGGTCCTCCTTCGTCGACCAGCGGCGGTAGAGGGCCTGACGCGTCGTCCCCGCCTCCTCCGCCACGGCGGCGAGCGACATCGCGCGGTACCCGCGGACCGCGAGCAGGCGAGCGGCAGCGGTCAGCACCCGCTCGTCGATCGCCCGATCGCGCGCCCTCCCGGTGTGCGCCGGCCCTGTCTGCGGCATCTGCTCGTTAACAATACAATGCTGTAGTGTATTGACGGTCACGACGGCCCGGCACAGGAGGTAGCGAGTTGAAGTACCACGAGCCCCGGCAGACGGAGTTGCGGCGATGAGCGAGCCACTCACGCCCGGCGACGAGAGCCAGAACCTGTTCGAGCGCGCCGGCGGCCTGCCGGCGATCCACGAGCTCGTCGACCGGTTCTACACGACGGTGCTCGCCGATCCGCTGCTCAGCCCGCTGTTCGGGGTCGGGAGCCCGACGCACGTCGATCACCTGACCGCGTGGATGGCGGAGGTGCTCGGCGGCCCGACGCGCTACAGCGACGAACTCGGCGGCTTCCCGACGCTGCTGCACGCCCATCGGGGATTGCGAATCAGGAAGGAGCAGGCCGACCGCTTCGCCGACCTGTTCATGACCGCCGTCGACGGGACCGGTCTCGGGCGGGACGCGCACCTCCGCGAGCGGCTCGATGCGTATGTCGCGTTCGGCGTCGAGGTCGCGGTGCAGAACTCGTACGCCTCTGCCGAGACCGACCTGCATCCCTGCCAGGTCGTGCCGCGCTGGACCTGAGCCTCTAGCTCGGGCAGGCTCGCAGCAGCTGGTCGCTCGCGCCCGACCCGCGGCCGTCGTCGTTGCTCGTCAGCAGGAGCAGGCAGCCGCCGCTCGGCACGACGTCGCGCAGCCGGCCCTGGCCCGTCACCACGGTCTGCGTTCCCGTGACCAGCGCGGCGTTGGTCGCGCTGATCGTCACCCGCAGCAGCGTCTCCCCGTTCAGCTCGGCGACGAACAGCGTCGGCTGCTCGTTCGCGTGGGCCGCATAGAACGCGATCCCCGAGGGCGCCCAGCTGACCGCGGTACCGCTGTCCAGGATGGGGGGTATCGGGTTCAGCGGATTGGCCGGCGCCGGCTCGATCGTGCGGGTGTTCGCGGAGTAGAGAGGCCACCCGTAGAACCCGCCCTTCTGGATCAGATCGATCTCGTCGCGATGGTAGAGGTTGAGCTCACCCGTCGGTCCGTTGTCGGACACGTAGAGACGGCCCGCCGCGTCCCACGCGAGCCCCTGTGGATTGCGCAGTCCGTACGCCCAGACCGGCGACCCGGCGAACGGATTGTCGGCCGGGATGCCGCCCTGGGGCGTGAGGCGAAGGATCTTGCCGTTCAACGACGACAGATCCTCCGCCCGCGTCGGGACCTGACCGTCACCGACGCCGATGTAGAGGTCGCCGTCGGGCCCGAACTTGATCCGGCCACCGAAATGGCAGCACTGGCCGCCGGAGATCCCGTCCAGCAGCACCTGTTCGCCCGTGAGGCTGAGCCCAGCGGCGCCGCCCTCGGCGATCGCGAAGCGGGAGACGCGATTCACGTTGCCTGCGGTCGTGTAGTAGACGTACAGGTAGGGCTGGGTCGGGTAGCCGGGATCCAGGGCCATGCCGAGTACGCCGCTCTCGATGCCGGGCGTCGCTCGGACGCTGAGCTGGAGCACCGGCGCCGGCACCAGGCTGCCGTTCTGGACGAGCCGGATGTCGCCGCCGCGTTCGCTGAGCAGGAGTCGACCGTCGGGGAGCGGCACGACCTCCCAGGGGACGGCGAGGCCGCCCGTGAGCGGCGTCACCGAGAGGGTCAGCGGCTGCGGTGCCGTGAGCGCGGTCGGACTCGGACTCGGCGTTGGGCTCACGCTCGGCGACGCCGAAACCGACGCCGACGGTGATGGCGAGCGGCGGGGGGTCGGGGAAGGGCTGTGCCGCGCCGCGCTCGGGCCGCCGCCGCAGGCGGCGACGAGCAGCGTGGCAAGCAGGAGGCACGCAGCCGTGCGGGCGGCCATCACGCGCCCATTCTCGGCGCTTCCGAGCGCGGGCCTGCCATCTCGGTAGACTCGGAGGACGATGAGCAGTCCACCGGCCCCACCGGCTGCCCCCGGCGTCGTGCCGGGTACCGGCAGGCGGGTCCAGGGGCTCCGCTGTCGCGAGTGCGGCGCCGAGTACGAGGTGCAGGCGACGAACGTGTGCGCGCAGTGCTTCGGGCCGCTGGACGTCGTCTACGACTACGAGTGCATCCGTCGCGTCATCTCGCGCCGCCGCATCCAGGACGGTCCGCCGTCGATCTGGCGCTACCGGGACTTGCTGCCGGTCGAGGACGACGTCGAGGTGGTGACGCTCGGTGAGGGCCTGACGCCGCTCGTGCGCGCGAAGCGGCTCGGCGCGGCGCTCGGGCTGCGCAACCTCTACGTCAAGAACGACGCGATGAACCCGACCAACTCGTTCAAGGATCGGGTCGTCTCGGTCGCCGCCTCCTGGGCGCGGGCGCACGGCTTCACGGTGCTCGGCTGCGCGTCGACCGGGAACCTCGCGCACGCGGTCGCCGCCTACAGCGCGCGGGCCGGACTCGACGCGTATGTCTTCATGCCGAACGAGACCGAACGCCAGAAGGTCGTCTCCACCTCGGTCTTCGAGCCGAATCTGGTCGCGGTCAGGGGCAACTACGACGACGTCAACCGGCTCTGCAGCCAGCTGATCGACGACGGCTACCCGTGGGCGTTCTGCAACATCAACGTGCGGCCGTTCTATGCGGAAGGATCGAAGACGCTGACGCTGGAGACGGCGGAGCAGCTCGGCTGGCGCCTCCCGGACGAGATCGTGATCCCGATCGGCTCCGGCTGCCAGTTCGTCCGGCACCGTCGCGCCGCGCAGGAGCTGCTCGATCTCGGACTCGTCGACGCTCAGGACCTGCCCCGGCTCACCGGCGCCCAGGCCCTCGGCTGCGCCCCCGTGTACAACGCGTGGCAGCAGGGCACCGAGCGCGTGGTGCCGGTCCGGCCGGACACGATCGCCCGCTCGATCGCGATCGGCAACGCGTCCGACGGCACCTACGTCGTGCGCATCGCGAAAGAGACCGGCGGCACGATCGAGGCGGTGACGGAGGACGAGATCCGCGAGGGGATCCGGTTGCTCGCCCGCACCGAGGGCATCTTCGCCGAGACCGCGGGCGGCGTCACCATCGCCGTCCTGCGCAAGCTCGCGCTGGCCGGACGCTGGAGCGGCGACGAGACGGTCGTCGCCTACATGACCGGCAACGGCCTGAAGACGCCCGATGCGGTCGATGAGGGTGGGGCAGGCGGACGCCGCCTCGAAATAGATCCGACGCTGCGCGCGTTCCGGGAGCAGGTACCGACGCTCGCCTGATCGTTTGCGGCGAGCCTTCATCGTTCAGGGAGTGTTGTCATGCCCCAATTTCGAATCCCCGGCCCACTGCGCAGTCTGAGCGGCGGCGCGTCGACGGTCGACGTCGACGCCGGTGACCTGCGCGGCGCGATCGAGGCATTGGACACGGCCCATCCGGGCTTCAAGGGACGCCTGCTCGACGAGAGCGGTGAGCCGCGCCAGTTCGTGAACCTCTTCCTCAACGACGAGGACGTCCGGCTCGGCGACGGCCTCGACTCGAAGCTCACGGAACGCGACGAGATCGCGATCGTGCCCGCCGTCGCGGGCGGGCACTGACGCAGCTCCTCGACCCGCCTGGCGACCGGTAGACTCGCGAGCCATGCGGATCGCGGTCGCCCTGTCCGGGGGTGTCGATTCTTCGGTGGCCGCGCTGCTGCTGCAGCAGGAGGGCCACGAGGTCGTAGGCATCACGCTGCAGCAGTGGCCGCGCCAGGACGAGCAGGAGATGGCGCGGCACGGGGGCTGCTGCTCGTTGTCGGCGGTCGAGGACGCACGCCGGGTGGCGACCCAGCTCGGCATCCCTTACTACGTGTGGAATCTCGAGCGCGAGTTCGGCGAGCGAGTCATCGAGCCGTTCCACGAGGCCTACCTGCAGGGCCGGACGCCGAATCCCTGCCTGCGCTGCAACACGTTCGTGCGCTTCGATCTGATGCTGGAGCGGGTGCGGCAGCTCGGGTTCGACGGGATGGCGACCGGGCACTACGCCCGGGTGCGGTGGGGGGTGGATGGCGAGCCGCAGCTGCACACAGGCGTCGACGCGCGCAAGGACCAGTCCTACGTCCTGCACCGGCTGCCACGAGAGCGGCTGCGGCATCTGGTCTTCCCGCTCGGCACGCTGGAGAAGCCGGCGGTGCGGGAGCTGGCGCTCGCGGCGGGGCTGCCGGTCGCGCGCAAGCCGGACAGCATGGAGCTGTGCTTCATTCCCCGCGGCGAGACGGCGAGCTACCTGGAACGGCGGCTGCCGGTCGCCGCCGGTGAGGTGCGTGACACCACCGGACGTACGCTCGGGGTGCACCGCGGGACGCCGCTCTACACGATCGGGCAGCGGGGCGGTCTCGGCGACCTCTCCGAGCCGGGGCCCTGGTACGTCGTCGACGTCGACGCCTCGCGCAACCTGCTGACGGTCGGGCGTCGCGAGGAGCTCGCGCGGCACGAAGTCGAGCTGGAGGAGGTCACCTTCATCGGGGAGGTGCCGACCGGCCCGATCAGCTGTGAGGCCCGCCTGCGCTACCATGCGGCACCGCTGCGCGCGACCTACGCGCCCGGCGGCGAGGGTCACGGGCGGCTGCGGCTCGACGAGCCGTTCCTGGGGCCGGCGCCCGGCCAGGCGGGCGTGCTCTACGAGGGCAGCCGCGTGCTCGGCGGAGGGACGATCGTTGGCGCTGCTTGAGCGGGCCGTGCTCTTCGAGACATCCCGCCTCCGGTTGCGGATCCCGCATCAGCGAGACGTGCCGGCGATCGTGGCCTACTACCGCGTCAACCAGGAACACCTGCGGCCCTGGTCGCCGCGCTGGCCGGCAAATTTCCTGTCGGCATCGTTCTGGCGTGACCAGGTGTCACGCCGGCAGGCGGAGGCGGCGGCCGGCGTCGGGTACGGCCTGTTCATCGTCGCCCGGGACGGCGGCGAGCACATCGTGGGCAACCTCTCGCTGACCCAGATCGTGCGCGGCGCTGCCGAATACTGCGTGCTCGGCTACGGGCTCGCGGCCGAGGCCCAGGGCAAGGGCTACATGGTCGAGGCGGTGGACGGCGCCGTGCGGTTCGCGTTCGAGGAGCTGGGCCTCCATCGAGTGGAGGCGAGCTACATTCCCGACAACCGCCGCAGCGGCAACGTGCTGCGCCGCGCCGGCTTCCAGGTCGAGGGCTATTCGCGCGATTACCTCCGCATCAACGGGCGCTGGGAGGACCACGTGCGCACGGCGATCACGAACGCGGAGTGGCGCCGAGGCTCGCGGGGCTGATTCGGCTTGCGGGGTTGTCTGAGGGACGAGGGTCGAGCGCTCACCCAGGCGCCCCCCGGATGGTCAGGACGTAGACGACCGGCAGGAGCTTGCCGATGAACTGGAACAGCTCCCAGTGGAGATTGGCCTCGACGTGAGCGTAGACGTCGTAACCGTGGTCCGCGATCACATCCTCACGCTGGCGGCGAAGGCGCGCCAGCTGCAGCAGCTTTCGTGAAACGGGCTGGCTGCGCTCCTCGGCGTGCTCTCGCCATTCGGTACCGATCGGCTCCTTGCGCTCGATCATCAGCCCTGCCTGCTGGAACGCATCCTCGAGATTCCCGGCGTCGAGATTCCTCTCGACGTTGCCGAGGGCATGCCGCATCATCGCGGCGTCGCGGTCGTCGAGGAGTTCGGTGGCGACCGTCGTGTACACGAGGAGTCGTGCCGCCGGCTTCATGACACGGACCACCTCGCCCAACGCTTCCGGGAGGTCGTCCACCTGTTCGACGACGTCCCGGCACCAGACGAAGTCGAAACGGCCGTTCTCGCAGGGCGTGGATGACCCCGCGATGCAGAGTGATCCGATCGTCGAGCCTCGCCGCCGCAACCGAGGCCCGTGCTCGGTCGATGTGGATCTCCACCGGGTCGATCCCCACCCCGGTGACGTCGTTGGCCCGGACCAGCCGAATCAGGTGTCCGGCATCGCGGCACCCCGCGTCGAGCACGACGGCGCCGGGGTACAGGTACTCCGCGGCCATCTGATGCAGCCAGTCCGGTCCGCGCGGGTTCAGGCTCGCGTCGAGGTGCTCGTAGACCTGCCAGGTGGTGGGCCCGTAAATCCTGGCGAGGCGGTCGAGGTTGCGCGGCGGCATGGGTTGGAGTCTGCCATGCCCTCATCGCAGCCGCTGATCGAGGGGTTGCGTGCGGTATCGTTGCCGCCATCACGACGGGGTGGGTGAACGCCTGCAAAGGAGGACGAGCATGCGCGTCGCATTGAGCCAGATGGAGGCGGGCACCGACAAGGCGGCGAACCTGGCCCAGATCAGGACCGCGACCGCGGAAGCGGCGGCCGCCGGCGCCCGGCTGATCGTGTTCCCGGAAGCGGCGATGGTCCATTTCCACGAGCTCGATCAGCGACTCGTGCTCGCCGCCGAGCGCCTCGACGGGTCGTTCGCGCACAGCCTCGGCGCACTTGCCGCCCAGCACAAGGTCGCGATCGTCTGCGGCATGTTCGAGCCGGCGAGCGGCGACAGCGTCTACAACACGATCCTCGTCGTCGCGCCGAACGGGCGCCAGCTCGGCTGCTACCGCAAGATCCACCTCTACGACGCGTTCAGTCACCGCGAGTCGGACATCGTCGCCGCGGGCGAGGGCGAGGTGCTCACGTTCGACCTCGAAGGACTGCGCTTCGGCGTCCTCAACGCGTACGACGTGCGCTTCCCCGAGCTCTCGCGGGCGCTCGTCGACGAGGGGGCGCAGGCGCTCGTGCTGCCCGCCGCCTGGGTGCGCGGCGCGCTGAAGGAGGAGCACTGGGAGATCCTGGTGCGGGCCCGCGCGATCGAGAACACGGTGTACGTGCTCGCCGCCGACCAGGTCGGCGCTGACAGCTGCGGCGCGAGCATGGTCGTCGATCCGATGGGCGTGCCGCTCGCTCGCGGCGGTGAGACCCCGCAGCTCGTCCTCGGCGAGGTCTCGGCCGATCGCGTCGAGCAAGTTCGGCTGACGAATCCCTCGCTCGCCAACCGCCGGTTGCACTCGATCGTGCCGGAGCTGGTCGGCGGCAGTTGACGGGCGGCCGCTCCCGGACCCTGCCGCCGCTCGCGGCCGAGGACCATGTCTGCGCGACCTGCCCGATGGCGTTCTCGGCGGTCAGCGTCGAGGAGGCGCGGGCTCTGATCGCCTCGCTGCCCGCGCGCTACCGCCGGCGACTGGAGGACCTGCCCGCCGCTGGGCTTCGAGGCCGCCCGGAGCCGGCGGTGTGGTCGCCCCTCGAGTACCTGGCGCACGTCCGCGACGTCTACGTGACGACGACGATCCGTCTCTATCGAACGCGGACCGAGGACACGCCCGCCCTGGAGCCGATGCTCAACGACCTCCGGGCGGCCCGCTTCCGGTACGACGACCTCGACCCGGTCGCGCTGCTCGACGAGCTGGTGGTCACGGTCGCCGGCTGTCTCGAGGAGAGCCGCCACTTCGCAGCGGGTGAGTGGGAGCGCACGGCGACCCGCCTACCGACCGAGCGCCGATCGGCGCGCTGGCTGCTGCGCAACGCCGCCCACGAGGGATTGCATCACCTGCGCGACCTCGGTGCTGCCTGACCGCAAGTTCAGGTGCGCACCTCGAGCGAGTCGGCTCGCCCCGGAGCGGGCGGTGCGTGCCGCTTGCGGGCACGGCTCGCACCAGAGGACGAGCCGCGCCAGATCCCGCCTATTCCGGGTTGTTGCCGGACCGCGATCCCATCTCGAACGGCGTCGTGACGCCTCGATAGTCGATCGTCATCGTCATCCCCATCGAGGCGTGGAGCAGCACGTGGCAGTGGAACATCCAGATCCCCGGGTTGTCGGCGAGAAACGCGACGTCCCAGGTCTCCCCCGGCGCGACGAGGACGGTGTCGAGGTGCAGCGGGCTGCCCTGGATCGGGCGCCCGTCCTTCGCGATCACCGAGAACACGTGCCCGTGCAGGTGCATCGGGTGGTATTCGTTCGTGCGGTTCACGATGTGCAGCCGGACCAGCTCGCCCTCGCTGACGACAATCGGCGGGACGGACGGTGATGCCTGGCCGTTGATCGTGTGCACGAGCTGGATCGTGCCGTCGCGCAGCCCGGGCTGGTCCTGGAGCACGATCGGATAGGTCGCGCCGGCGCGCCGGCTGGCGACCGGGTCGGGCGCCGGCGTGCCGTAGGTGGTCGCGTCGAACAGCGGCAACCGCGCCGGCACCACGCTGGAGGGCGGCGGCCCACTGCCGATCGTGACGATCGGACCGTTGCGACTCGGATCGGCGATGGTGCGCTGGAACCCTGACTTCGGACCCTCGAGGGCGGGGTCGAGCAGCTTGACCGACCCCTGCGCCGGCATCGTGAATTGCAGGTCTTCGCGCTGTCCCATGCCGAGCGCGAGGCGCTCCGGTCCGAGGCTGCCGGGATCGTTGAGGTCGTGCCCGTCGAGCGCGACGACCCGGTACGGCGCACCGACGAGCACCGGCACCTGAGGTCCGCCGTCCATGCCGGGCGCGACCGCGTTGATGAGGCGAAGGCGCACGAGGTCACCGGGGTTCGCGTCGAGCTGCGAGGGATGCGTCGATCCGTTCACGGCCGGCGTCGACGTACCGGCCAGCGTGTGGAGCAGGACGGTGTCGTCGCGGGTGACCGCGAGGGGTCGGGCCGGCTCCACGACGAGCGCGCCGAACAGGCCCTGCGGGATCTGCGTCGCCGTGTCCTGGTGCGAGTGGTACCAGTAGGTGCCCGCATCCTGGGCGAGGAATTGATAGGTGAACCTGCCTCCCGGCGGGACGGCGTTCTGGGTCAGGCCGGCCACCCCATCCTCGGCGTTCGGCACCCGGATGCCGTGCCAGTGGATCGTCGTCGAGACGGGAAGGTGGTTGACGAGCGTGACCTCGACGCGGTCGCCCTGGCGCACACGCAGCGTCGGGCCGGGAACGGTGCCGTCGTAGGCCCAGGCGGTACGGCCGTCGATCCGCCTCGCCTGCGGGGTCAGTGTGAACCGGTCGACCGGCTGCGAGCTGGGGCGCGCCGTGAGGTTCACGACCGAGGTCGAGGCCACCCCGGGTGCCGGCGGCGCGACGTCGAGCGCGACCGGCATGTCGTTCGCGACCGAGTCGACCGCCGTCCACGTCAGCGCTGCGGTCAGGAGACAGGCGGGTACCGAGGTGGCGAGAAGCCTGCCGAGACGTCGCCCCCCGACCGGCCGCGCCCGCTGGCCGAGCACGAGGAACAGGACGATCGACACGATCTCCAGGCCGGTGCAGATCACATCCGGTATCCCGACGCTCTCGGGTTGCCCCGGCTCGGGTGCGATCGGAAGCCCGATCGTGCGGGAGACGGCCCAGAGCGCGACGACGCCTGCCGTACCCACGCCGGCGATCAGGAACAGCCGGCGCGAGGGAATGACGAGGATGCCCGCGGCCAGCGCGACCTGCGTCAGACCCAGTGCGAGAAAGAAGAACCCGTACAGCGGGTACTCCTGCAGGTGCTCGGGGACGACCGAGAAGTGGATCGTCGCCGCGCCGAGCGTGAGCAGCGCGGGGGCGATGGC
>JBAPVZ010000652.1:0-3263 GCA_049283435.1 Candidatus Dormiibacterota bacterium | reverse complement strand
CCAGAAGACGACGTTGGCCGGATAGAACCAGTCCGGGAGCTTGCTGTAGGGATTCTGGAGCCGCCGTCGGAGCGGCTGCGCGCCCGCCGTGGGAGAGCTCATCGACACCTGAGCAGTGTAATTCCGCGGCCGATCGGGGCGGGGCGGGGGGCGGAACAGGGGTTCGGTCGCGACGGGGCCGTTCGTCAGAAAATCCCAACCTAACCTGAGCGCGTGATCATGCCACAAGGGGGGACAAGGTGACCTGGTAGCCGAGGTTCTCCAAGCGTCGGACGTTGCGCTGGACGATGGCCTGGCGGTCGCGGTGGTCGAAGTAGTCGCGACCCAGATCCTGGTAGAACGTCCCGTCTTTGAGCATGTGGTAGATGACGACGAGGATGGCGTGGGCGACCGCGACCAGGGCGCGCTTGGCCCCGCGTCTGGCCTTGAGGCGGTAATAGAGGGCAGAAAAGTACGAGTCCTTGACCCGAACCGCCGACTGCGCGGCTTCGACCAAGGCACCGCGAAGCGACTGATTCCCCTGCCCGATCGAGCTCGATCGACGCTTGCCCGCCGATTCGTTGTTACCCGGACAGATCTTCGCCCAGGAGGCGAAGGCCTTGTCGTTGGGCCAGTAGCTCATATCCGTTCCCACCTCGGCCACGATCGTCTCCGCCGAACGTCGACCTATCCCTGGTATCGCGTCCAGGGCCTCCAGGGCCGGCTCAAAAGGGCGCATCCGAGTCTCGATCTCGACGCTGATCTCTTCGATCCGCTGCTCGAGGAAGTCGATGTGCTCAAGCAGATGCTGGAGCATGAAGCGCTGGTGGGGCCCGATCGACCCCTCCAGCGCCAACCCCAAGGCCTCCCGCTTCTTGCGCAGCTGACCCTGCGCCAGCTCGGCCATGCGACTGCTGTCGGTCTCTCCACCGATCAGCGCCACGAGCATGGCGCGACCGCTCTTGCCGAGGATGTCGGCAGCCACGTCACCCAGCTTGATGTTGCCGCCCTCCAACACCTTCTGCACTCGCCGCACCTCATCCGACCGCGTCTCGATTAGTTTCTGGCGATAGCGCACTGCCTCCTGCAGCTCGCGCTGCGGACGCTCCGGGATGCGGCTCGACCGGAGCAGGCCATGGCGGAGCAGATCGGCGATCCACTGCGCGTCCTTGACGTCGGTCTTGCGTCCGGGCACCGCCTTCATGTGCGCGGGGTTGACCACCGTCTGCTTGATGCCCTGGCCCTCGAACAGGTTGTACACCGGCTTCCAGTAGCTGCCCGTGCTCTCCATCGCCAGAGCCGTCACCTCCTCCTGCTGCAGCCAGTCCAGCAGACGCAGCAACTCCCGGGTCACCGTCCCGTAGGTCCGCACCTGCTCGCTTTCGGGGGTGTGCACGCAGGCGACCACGTTCTTCTTGTGCACGTCCAACCCGCAGCACCGCTCGACGACTACCTCCACCACACACCTCCTCGCGAATTGGTCAGCGGGTGAACTGCTTCGAACAGAGTTTCGTCTACGTGCTCCCGCCTCGCGGGGTCACAATCGCGGGTGCCACCAGTTCACCAGCCCAGGTTCGCCGTCGGTCTCCCGCGGACCAGAATGGCTTACGGGCCGGACGCCGACACCCCATTTTCATCCCCTCGGGTGTCGCCTCGCGACATGACCGTTCGCCGGCACTGGTTCGCGCTTTCGCGTCGGCATGCGCCCCCCTGCCGGCAGCCGGCCCCGTCGGGAAAAGCGCCGCCCGTTCGGCGCTCCCCGATCCCGCGGTGATGGATTCCCTAGCCGCCTGGGTCGCTCCGGACGTACCATGTCGCACCAACGTGGCATTGCCGGCCGTCCGATAATGTTTACGCGGGGTAAACCGTTATCCTCGTCGCGAACTGCAGGTGGACATCGTCAAAGGAGCGGAACGTGGGCTCGCGGACGTCCCCGGTGCAATCCCTTCCTGCCGCCCTGACGAGATGGACGTCGGACATCGAACGGGCGCTGCGAGACGTCGCGCTGCCCACCGGCGAGCTCCTCGGCCGGATGGCCGCCTACCACATGGGCTGGGTCGAGGCCGACGGCAGCGAGGCCGGCGCGACTGCCGGCAAGCGCATCCGGCCGAGCCTCGTCTGCTGGGCCGCCGAGGCGTGCGGCGGCTCCCTCTCGGAGGCGCTGCCCGCAGCCTGTGCCGTCGAGCTGACGCACAACTTCACGCTCGTGCACGACGACGTCCAGGACCGGGACCGCCTGCGCCGGGGCCGCGAGACGGTCTGGGCGGTGTGGGGAGAGGCGCAGGCGATCAATGCCGGCGATGCGATCAACGCGATCGCACTCTCGACCCTGCTGCCTCCGGCGACGGCGCCGCTCGAGGTCCAGGCGCGAGGTGGGCAGGCCGTCGCGGCGCTCCTGCGAGTGGAGCTGGAGGTGATCGAGGGGCAGACGCTCGACCTCGAGCACGAGTGCCGGCCCGACACGCCGCCGTCGATCTATCTGCGCATGATCGAGGCGAAGACGGGAGCGCTGCTCGGCGGGAGCCTGCAACTCGGTGGCATCGTGGCCGGCGCCACCCCGACGGTCACCGAGCAGCTGCGCCTCGCGGGGCGGTTGCTCGGCGTCGCGTTCCAGCTCCGCGACGACTGGCTGGGGGTGTGGGGGGAGCCGGCGCTGACCGGCAAGTCACGGGAGAACGACCTCGCACGACGCAAGCTGACCTATCCCGTCGTCCGCGCCTTCGAGCGCGCCGAGGCGGCGCAGCGCCGGGAGCTGGTGGCGCTGTACGAGTCCCGGGGCCCGGCCCAGGAGCCGCGCATCCGGCAGCTGCTCGAGGCGCTGGGTGGGCCCGAGCTGACCGCGCGATCCGCCGCCGAGGCCGCCGCACACGCGGTGCAGGCGATCGACGGCTGCGGATTGGATTCGACCGCTGTGGAGGAGCTTGCCGATGTCGCGCGCTATTTCGCCGAACGGAACCGCTGAGTCGCATCCCGCGCCGGCTGCCGCGGACGGCGCCCGGCCGGCCGCGACGCTGACCCGGAAGGCGGAGCACATTCGCATCAACCTCGAGGAGGACGTCGACGCGAAGGGCGTGCGCGCCGGCTTCGACGGCTACCGCTTCCTGCATCAGGCGCTGCCCGATCTGAACCTGGCCGGCGTCAGCACGGAGACGACGGTGCTCGGGCGCTCGCTCGCCGCACCGATTCTCATCTCCTGCATGACCGGGGGTGCGACCGAGGCCGAACGCATCAACGCGTCGCTCGCGGAGGCGGCGAACGAGCTGCGCCTGCCGATGGGTCTGGGC
>JBAPVZ010000651.1:0-5878 GCA_049283435.1 Candidatus Dormiibacterota bacterium | reverse complement strand
CCGCTCTCGGCCGCCTTGCGGGAGGCGCTGGCCGCCGCCGGCGCCACCGTCCTCGGCGCGGCGCCACGACTGCCGAACGTCGCCGCGGCGACGTTCGCCGACCGGCGCGGCGAGGACCTGCTGCTCGCGCAGGACCTGGCCGGGATCGCGGCCTCGAGTGGCGCTGCCTGCGCGGCCGGCTCGCTCGATCCGTCGGTCGTGCTGCTCTCGATGGGCCGCTCGCTGGCGGAGGCCCAGGGCAGTCTGCGGCTCAGCGTCGGCTACGAGACGACTGCCGCGGCGGTCGAGCTGGCGGTCGCCGCCCTGCGCTCGCTGCCGGCCCCCTGATGAGCGCTGACGGGCGCGCTACCGCCGCTTCGCGCCGGTGGCCGGGAAGAGCGCCGCCGTCAGGATCATGACGGCGCCGCCGATCGCGCCGATCGACCCCGAGAAGTGATATTCGGCGGCCGTCTCGCCACTTCCGAAGAGCACGGTGACGACGCCGCCGACGAGCAGGCCCAGCCCGACGATGACGAGGTAGATCGGGACGAACTTCACGGGCTGAATGTAGCACGCGGCGGCGCCGGCCCTGGCGTGCGGGCGTGGTACTGCCGAGCAGCGGCGAGGCGCGGCGAACGGCCGCGTCCACCGCGCTCTTCAGCGTTGGCGCGTCAGCGTTCGCTCAGTGCCCGCCGCAGGAACAGGCGCCGCCGCACGCGCACCCGCCACCCGAGGGGACCGGCGCCATCGCGGCGTCCATGGCCGGGCCACCGCCGAAGGCGGCGAACCTCGACACCTGTACGCTCGTCTCGCCCGAGGCGCAGGCCGGACAGGGCTGGGGCCGGCCGCGGTCGGCGAAGGAGGTCAGGACCTCGAACGTGTCCTCGCAGTGCTCGCAGCGATACTCATAGATCGGCACGAGATGGATAGTACGTCGCGCATCGATGACTACGTGCGGCTGCTGGGCGAATGGCCCGGCATGGTCAGCGCGACCGAGCGCGTCTCGGCGCGTCAGCTCGCCGACGACTCGTTCGCCCTGCTCCCGCTTCTGGAGGACGCGCGCTCCATGCTCGACGTCGGGAGCGGCGGCGGCATGCCCGGCATCCCGCTCGCGATCGCCCGCCCGGGCCTGCGCGTCACGCTGCTCGAGGCGGACCACCGGAAGGCGGCTTTCTGCACGCACGCGGCGGCCATCCTGGGCCTCGACATCGCCGTCATGACCGAGCGCGCCGAGACGGCGGCCCAGGGGCCCCTCCGCGAACAGTTCGACGCGGTCACGGCCCGGGCGCTGGCCCCGCTCCCGGTGCTGCTCGAGCTCTGCCTGCCGTTCGCCCGGGTCGGGGGCCGAGTGCTCGCGATGAAGGCGTCCCCGGAAGCGGACGGCGGGGCTGCCGCACTGCTCGGCGGTGGCGCCGTCGAGGCGGTGCCCGCCCCCTCCGCCGCGAGAGCGCGCGGACTGGTGCTCGTCGTGCCGAAGGTCGCACCGACGCCGAGCCGATACCCGCGCCGGCCCGGTATGCCCGCCAAGCGCCCGCTCGGCAGGTAGCGGCGCTGCGCTGGATGCCCCGGGTGCGCGCTCCGACGGGGGCGAGCGCGCCGCCGGGGAGCGGTAACGTAAACGAGATGGACGTCGTGACCGCGCAGGACCCGCTCGTCGTCGCCGGTGTCGAGCTGCCGTCCCGCCTCTTCCTCGGCACCGGCAAGTACCGCACCGACGAGGAGATGCTGACCGCGCTCGAGCTCGCCCAGCCCTCGCTGGTGACGGTTGCGCTGCGGCGCATCGATCTCGACCAGCCGGGCCAGCGGACGCTGCTCGACGTCATCGATTGGGCGCGCTATCGCGTGCTGCCGAACACGGCCGGCTGCACGACCGGCGAGGAGGCGATCCGCATCGCCCGCCTGGCCCGCTCGATGGGACTCTCGGACTGGGTCAAGCTGGAGGTGATCCCCGACCCGCGGTACCTGCTGCCGGACCCGATCGAGACGCTGCGGGCGGCGGAGACGCTGCTGGCCGACGGCTTCACCGTCCTCCCCTACATCAACGCCGATCCGATCCTGGCCCGCCGCCTGCAGGAGCTGGGCTGCTCGACGGTGATGCCGCTCGGCTCCCCGATCGGCTCCGGCCAGGGCATCGTGACGCGACGCCAGATCGAGTTGATCGTCGAGCAGGCGACGGTGCCGGTCGTCGTCGACGCCGGTATCGGCTCGGCATCCGACGCGGCGCTCGCGATGGAGCTCGGCGCCGACGCGGTGCTCGTGAACAGCGCCGTCGCGCTGGCCGACCGGCCGGCGCTGATGGCGGAGGCGATCCGGGGCGGCGTCGAGGCGGGACGCAAGAGCTACCTCGCCGGGCGGATCTCGTCCCGTGCCTACGCGAGCGCCAGTTCCCCGCTGGAAGGTGTCTCACGTCCCTCGGTGCGCTCGGACGCCGGCTGACGAACGCGCTCCGCCGGCCGGCGGCGATCGCCGTCGTGTCGTCGGCCCCGGCCGGTCTCGAAGCCGCCCGCTGCGGTGCCACGCTGCTCTGGCTGCGCGCGCCCGATCTGGCGACGGGGGCGCTGGCCGGCGAAGCCCGGCTCCTCGCCCAGCGCTCGCCGGTGCCGGTCGTCGTCTCGGCGCGCTGCGACATCGCGCTCGCGACCGGCGTCGGCGTGCATCTCCCCGAGCACGACCTGCCGGTCGAGGCGGCGCGACGCCTGCTCCCGGCGGCTCTGCTCGGGCGCTCCGTGCATTCGCTCGAAGGCGCCCTGGCCGCCGAGCGCGGCGGGGCCGACTATGCCGTCCTCGGTCCTGTGTTCCCCACCCGCTCGCACGTGGGGGAGCCCGGCATCGGCCTCGCCGGGTTCGCGCGCGTCGCCCGGCAGGTGCGCATCCCGATGATCGGCATTGGCGGGCTCGACCCTGCTCGCGCCCGTCCGCTCGCGGGCGTGGGCGGCGCCGGCTTCGCCGCGATCGGATACTGGCAGTCGCTCTTACCATGAGAGCGGTATGGAGGCGCTCCGGGTCAACGGTCGCCAGGTCGAGCTCGCGGCGCCGACGGGACTGCTCGACTATCTCGGCAGCCTTGGCCTCGATGCCCGCGCGGTCGCGGTCGAGCTGAACGGCGAGATCGTCCAGCGCCCCGAGTACGGGCAACGCACGCTCGCCGCGGGCGACACGGTCGAGATCGTCCGGATGGTGGGCGGCGGCGGGTGCGTGGCGCGCTGACACGTCCAACCTGCGGACAGCCCCAGAGCGGCCTGGCTATGATCGCCTGAGATGCGTGCGCGAGGCGCGGGCGGGACCGGTGAGGGGGGCGGGGCGGTCCGCGAGGTGGCCGCCGCGATCCGGACCGGTCTTCGTGAAGGGACCCTGGGGACCGGCACGAGACTCGGTCAGGCTGCCCTGGCGGCTCTGTACGGCACCTCGCGCGGCGTCGCGCACCAGGCGATGACCGTGCTCGTCGAAGACTCGCTGGCGACGTTCGACGGTCCCAGCCACATCGTGCTCATTCGCCCCCGGGTCGCCGACGTCGTCGAGAACTTCGAGATCCGGATCGCGCTCGAGTGCCTGGCCATCGAGCTCGCGGCCACCCGGCTGACCGAGGCGGACCTGGTCAAGCTGCGTTCGCTTCTGCCGGGCATGCGGGCGACCCTGACACCGGAGCGGATGCGTGAGACCGGCCGGCTGAACCCTCAGTTCCACCGCGTCATCAACGAGGCCGCCGCGCGGCCCCTGCTGCTGCGACTGATCGAGGAGGCGAGGCAGACGGGCCGCGCGTTCCACGCATTGCTCTACGACCCGCCGGACGTGCCCTATCGCGACGAGCTGCAGGGCGAGCACGAGGCGATCTGTGCGGCGCTCGAGGAGCGCGACGGCGAGCGCGCCAGCACGCTGCTGCGAGCGCACCTCGCACACAACCAGGACCGCATCCTCGGCATGCTGCGTGTGCCGGACGAGGACGCGCGTGCGCCGGACGAGGACGCGCGATAATCGTCCCCAGGATGTGTGCGGCAGCCCGCCCTGACCACGGTCGCACGACGAGCGATCCGGACGCCGCCGAACGCCTGGCTGCGGAGCTGCGAGCCCGGATTCGTGGCGGGGAGCTGCGCTCGGGCGCTCGGCTTCGCCAGACGGACGTCGCGCGCGAAGACGAGGTGGCCGTCCCCGTCGCGCGCGCCGCGATCGGCATCCTCGGGCGGCAGGGCCTTGCTCGGCAGGACGAGAAAGGTGGCGCGGTCATCTACCGCCCGACGCACGCCGAGATCGACGAGAGCTTCGACATTCGCGTCGCGCTCGAGTGCCTCGCGATCGAAGGCGCCACCCCGCTCGCAACCGAAGAGCGGCTGGACTGCCTCGATGCGATCGTGCAAGAGATGCGCCTGGTCCTCCGGACCGACCTGCAGCGCCACGTCGAGGTGCTGAATCACCGGCTCCACGCGACGATCTACGCGATCGGCGGACGTCCCCAGCTCCAGTCGCTCATCGAGGAGGCGCAGCAGGCGTCGCGCGCCTTCGTGGCCCTCGCGACCGACGAGGCACGGCAACCCGATGCTGAGCTCGCCGCCCACATCCATGCCGAGCACGTCGCGATCATGCAGGCGCTCCGCGCGCGGGATGCCGGGCTGGCCTCGCAGCGGCTCCGCGCGCACCTGGAGTGGAACCGGCGGCGGGTGCACGCGTCATGGCACGGCTCGGCGCGGGCCGACGTCCGCAAAGAGTGGACGGCCGGGGTGCCGCCGCTCGCGAACGGTCGCGCCTGATCAGCCCCAGCCTCGACGGTGCAGGGCCGCCGCCGCGGCGCCCCGCTCGTCCCATGGCTCCCGGCGCCGACCCGCGACCATCATGAAGCGCTCGTGACCCTTGCCGGCGAGCAGAACGGTGTCGTCCGGGCCTGCGTGCTCGATCGCGAGCTCGATCGCGCGGGCCCGATCGAGCTCGACCTCCCAGCTGCCGCGCCCCGTCGACCGGGCACCGTCCGCCACGCGCCGGGCGAGCTCGGCGGGATCGGTATCGACGGGATCATCGGTCGTGATGCAGAACCAGTCGGCGCCGCGGGCCGCGGAGCGGCCCATCCCCTCCGGGTCGTGGCCGTCCGAGCGATCGCTGCACCCGAAGACCGCGAGCAGACGCCCTTTCGTCACCGCCCGCAGCTCGGCGAGCGCGCTGGCGAGCGACTCGGCTGCGTGCGCGTAGTCGACGTAGACCGCGAACGGCTGGCCGCGGTCCACCCGCTCGAGGCGGCCGGGCACGCCCGGGAAGTCGCCGAGCGCGAGCGCGATCGTCTCCGGGGGCACCCCGAACGCGAGGCAGATGCCCGCCGAGCAGAGCGCGTTGGCGACGTTGAACAGCCCCGGCATCGGCAGCCGCACCGGAACGCTGGCGCCCGCCGCGTGGAGCCGGAAGCTGGTGGCGGCGATCTCTCGCTGCACCTCGCTCGCCCGCAGGTCGGCCGCCTCCTCACCGAGCGTATAGGCGAATCGCCGCTCGATCGGATGCTCGGCGAGTCGCGCGTAGGAGCGGTCGTCGCGGTTCAGCACCGCCGTCTTCGGGACGCCCTTGGCCGCGCCCTCGCGACAGAGCTCGACCAGCTTCGCCTTCGCTGCCAGATAGCGCGCCCAGGTGCCGTGGTAGTCGAGGTGGTCGTGCCCGACCTGGGTGAAGGCCGCGACGTCGAACTCGCACGCGGCGACGCGATCCTGGTCGAGCGCGTGGGAGCTCGCCTCCAGTACGGCCGCCCGGCGTCCCTCGGCGACCATCGTCGCGAGTGCCGCCTGGAGCGCCGGCGCCCCGGCCGTCGTGAGCCCGCTCGCGTTGCCCTCGACGCCGCGCCCGACGTCCTCCGCAACCGTGCTGACGAAACCGGTCGGGATGCCCGCCCGCTGGAGCACATGGGCGGTCAGGTGGGTCACCGTCGATT
>JBAPVZ010000650.1:0-2907 GCA_049283435.1 Candidatus Dormiibacterota bacterium | reverse complement strand
TCGCGGAGGTGCGAGCGCTGCCGGGGCGGCCTATCCGGGTCCGCCCTGATCGACCAGCTGCTGCAGGTCCGTCTGGAGCTGCGCTGCGACCGCGCTCGGCGTCGAGGTGCCCTGGAGCGATGCGTTGCACGCGGCCTGCATCCGCAGGGAGAGGTCGGCGTAGATTGGGGACACCGGGCGCGAGCGGGCGTCAGGTGCGATCGCGCCCGCGAGTCGGGCGGTCGGCGCCAAGCCGAGCAGCGAGCGATCGCCGAGGGTTGCCGAGCGCGGCGTGAGCAGGCCGGCCCGGGTCCGCTCGCGTGCCTGGGCGGGGGCGGCCAGGTAGCTCGCGAACGCCCAGGCAGCCTGCTTCTTCCGTGACGCCGCGTTCACGTACAGGTTCCAGCCGCCGAGGCACGACGCCGGTTGGACCGAGGGCGCCAGCGCCGGCAGCGACGCCGCGGACAGCTGGCTCCGAGAGCGCACCCGGCCGGGTCCGGTGCCCTGGCGGCCGACGAGGGGCAGCACACCCGACCAGGCGCGCAGGAAGACCGCCTCCCCGTCGAGGAAGCTCGCGATCGCGTCCTGCTGGCGCCAGGTCGTGACGAGGGGCGGCGCCAGGCCGGACGTGATCGTCAGCCGCTCGGCGCTGAGCCCGGCGATCGCCTCCGCGCCGCCGATCAGGATGCGGGTGGGGTCACTCGGGGTCAGGATCTCGCCGCCGGCGTTCCAGATGTACTCGTCGGCCGTGCACACGCCGTCCTCGTCGGCAGCCCCCGGGTAGACGAGCCCATACTTCGCGCCGCTCCTCGCCCGCGCCTCCTGGGCCACCGGCAGGAGCTCCTGCTGGGTCGCCGGCGGTTGGGCAACGCCGGCTTGCGCGAGCAGATCGGTGCGGAACCACAGCATCCCGAGGTCGAGCAGCCAGGGGATCGCCCAGACGCGGCCGTCCCACGACACCGCCTCCTGGGGGGCGGGCAGAAAGGTGCCGTTCGGATAGGCGCGGCGAGACAGGGCCGTCAGATCCTCGACCCAGCCGTTCGCACCGAGCTGCGCGGTCCAGGTCACATCACCCGAGATGACGTCGATCGGACCGCCGCCGGCCTGGAGCTGGGAGCGGAGCTGCTGGAAGTACTGGTCCTTGGCGGACGGCGCCTGGAGCCACTGCACCAAAAACGGGTGGCTGCCGCGGTTCCAGCGGTCGATCTGGCGCTGCACGACACCGGTCGGGTCGGCCGGATGCATGAAATTCAGCGTGTCGTCGGCCGGGCCGCAGGCACTGCCGAGGACGAGTCCGGCCACTCCGGCGACGCTGGTGGCGAGGAACCCGCGCCGGCTCATCCGGCGGGATGCGCGATCCCGTCCGGTCACGCGAGATAGCGCTCGAAGGTCAGCCAGCGCAGGCAGAACGTGAGGAGCCCGGTGGCGAGCAGGAGCAGCGCGGCCGCGAGCGCGTAGAAGCGCCAGTCGCCGGGCACGAACACCACGGCGACCCCGACGAGGAGCATCGAGGGGAAGAGCCACACTGCCGTCAGGTTGTTCGCCGTCCGCGAGTCACGCGCGACGAGGGCCAGGAAGAGGCCGATGCTGACCGAGGTCGCGAGCGCCGAGAGCAGCAGCACGAGGGCGGCCACGACGTAGGCGGCGTCACCATGCCCGATCGTGACCACGAGCACCGCATTGACGCAGAACAGCGGGAGGATCGGCGTCATCGCGCCGATCAGATTGGCGATGAGCTTCGCGGCGAGGATTTCACGCACCGTCACCGGCAGCGCCATCAGCAGTTCGAGCGTGCGCTGCTCGCGCTCGTTGACGATCGTGTAGATCGCCGTCACGGCCGGGGTCAGCAGGCCGGCGAGCAGGTAGAACAGCGGGAAGACGAGATACAGGAAGATGTGCGACGTCGGCCCTGAGATCACGTCGAGGCCCGGCGGCAGCCCTGCCGGCAGCTTCGCTCCGCTGCCCCCGCGGCGCGAGCTGGCGAGCTCGATCCCCGGCACCACGAGGAGCATGAGCGTCGGAAACAGGAGGCCGGAAAGCAGCGCGTTGCGGCTGCGCGACACCTGCCGCAGCTCCTTCGCGACGAGCAGCCAGACCTCGCGGCGACTCATTTTCGGGGCCCTCGCGAGACGGAGCCTGCGGAGTCTCGTGGGGAGGTCATCCGACGGCCTCCAGGAAAAGGTCGGTGAGCGTCGCCTCGACCGGCTCGCAGGCGGTGACGTCGACGCCGGCGCCGAGCAGCCGGCGCAGCAACGCCGGCGCGTCCTCGTCCACCGAGGTCACCTCCAGCACCAGGTGTCGCCCGTCGTCGTCGATCGTCCCGGCGGCCCCCGTGCCAAGCGCGTCCAGGATCGCCTGCGGCCCCTGCCGGGCCGCCAGGCGGAGGCGGGGCCGGCCGCCGGCGCGCAGCTCGTCGAGCCCGCCCTGGACGATGACCTGGCCGTCCCGCAGGATCACGACCAGGTCGCACAGCGCCTCGGCTTCGGCCAGGTTGTGCGTGCAGAGCAGGGTCGTCCGGCCCGCCATCACCGCGCGGAGGTAGTCGTGCACGTCGCGCGCGGCGACCGGGTCGAGTCCGGCGGTCGGCTCGTCGAGCAGCAGGAGCGCCGGCTCGCCGACGAGGGCGGCCGCGAGCGTGAGGCGGCGCTGCAGACCCCCCGAAAGCTGGGCCATCCGCTTCTCGAGATGAGGACCGAGCCCGAACTCCTCCACGACCGGCTCCTGCCGGCCCGCGGTCAGCTCGCACGCGAGGTGCAGGTACTCGGCACCGGTCAGGTCGCGGTACATGCCGGGCTGCTGGGGCACGATCCCGCATTGGCGGCGGGCGCTCGCGTAGGCCGGGCTGTCGACCGGGGCGCCGAGCAGCGACACGGCGCCCCCGGTCGGGGCGATCGCCGCCTGCAGGAGGCGGATCGAGGTGCTCTTGCC
>JBAPVZ010000649.1:0-3767 GCA_049283435.1 Candidatus Dormiibacterota bacterium | reverse complement strand
GCGTTCTCTGGTGCGAGATGGATAGGGGACCGTTCGACCGCGACCGCCTGACGCCGTCACCTCTCTACTCGTCTCCGTCGCCGCCGGGAGCGGTGACGGCGGTCACGGCACTCTGCTATCTCTTCGCCGGGGTCTGCGCGCTGCTCGCCCTCCTCGTCCTCGCGTTCTGGGGCATGCTGAGCAACGCGGTTCCCGCGGTCCGGATCTGGCTCGTGTTCGCGCTCTTCGCCGGGGGTGCCGTCTTCTACGCGATCGGCGGCTATCAGGTCCGGCGCCGCAGCCGCATCTGGCGCACCGTCCTCGTCGTGTTCTTCGCACTCGCCATCGTGAGCGACGTGCCGTTCATCTTCGGTGAGCCCAGCCTGCTCGGAGGCATCGCGGTCGCGGCGCTGCTGATCTATCTCCTCGCCGGCGCCCAGAGCAGCCGCGACTACTTTGCACGGGCCCCCGACGCGTAGGCCATGCGGTTGGACGGGCTATCGTGAACGCGGTCGCGTTTCGTGGACGGTGCGTGAGGGAGGGATGGCATGACGGCGGTGCAGCGGCTGACTGCGGAGCTCGATGACCTGCTCGACCCCGGGGTCGAGGTGGAGCAGCTGGCGACCGGTTTCACGTTCACCGAGGGCCCGATCTGGCACCCGGCCGGCGGCTACCTGCTGTTCAGCGACATCCCGGAGAGCCGCCGCCGGCGCTGGTCGCCGACGGAGGGCGCGACGATCGCCCACGAGCCGACGAACAAGAGCAATGGCATGACACTCGACGCGGCGGGCAATCTCGTCATCTGCGAGCACGCGACGAGCCGCGTCGTCCTCGAGCGGCCCGACGGCAGCCAGGAGATCCTGGCGTCGCATTACCGGGGGCGGGAGCTGAACAGCCCGAACGACGTCATCGTCGCCGCCGACGGCTCGATCTACTTCACCGACCCGACCTATGGCCGTCGCGAGGGCGCGGTTGGCCAGTTGCGGGACCTGCAGCTCGCCTTCCGCGGCGTCTATCGCATCGCGCCCGGCGGCGCCGGATCGCCCGAGCTCGTCGTCGCCGAGGACGAGTTCGGCAGCCCGAACGGGCTCTGCCTGTCGCCGGACGGCGCGACGCTGTACGTGGACGACACCGAGCGCGGCGAGGTCAAGGCGTTCGCAGTCGCCGCGGACGGCTCGCTGCGCAGCGGTCGCGTGTTCGCGTCCGGCATCGGCCCGCACCCGACCGGCTCGCCGGACGGCATGAAGTGCGACGAGCGCGGCAACCTCTGGCTGACCGGGCCGGGCGGCGTCTGGATCCTCGACCCCGACGGCCGGCACCTCGGGGTGCTGCAGGTTCCGGAGAAGACGGCGAACCTCAACTGGGGAGGCCCCGACTGGCGCGAGCTCTACCTGACCGCATCGACGTCGCTCTACCGGGTCGCGACGAGGGTCGCCGGCAGCCACGCGAGCTACATGGACGTGCGCTGAGCGTGGCCGGGGACCCGACGAGTGGGAGGCAGGAGCAACCGAATTGCTGATCGTGGACGCGCATCTCGACCTCGGCATGAATGCCCTAGCGTGGGATCGGGACCTCACGCAGGAGGTGACGACGATCCGCGCCCTGGAGGTGCCGGTACCCGGACCGGGCCGGGGACAGGGGACGGTCGCGCTGCCCGAGCTCCGCCGGGGGCGGGTCGCCCTGTGCGTCGCGACCTCGGTCAGCCGCTCCACCGGGACGCCGGTGCCGGGCGTCGACTTCCGGTCCGCCGCCCAGGCGCATGGTGCGGCGCGGGGCCAGTTCGCCTACTACGACGCGCTCCAGCGACTGGGCCACGTGCGGGTGCTGACCGAGCCGGCCGCCCTGGCGGACCACATCGCCGCCTGGCGAGCCTGGGAGGAGACCCCGTCCCCGAACCCGAACGCCGCCCCGCCGATCGGCCTCGTGCTGAGCATGGAGAGCGCCGACCCCGTCCTCACGCCGGACGACCTCGACGTCTGGCAGCGGATCGGGATCCGTCTGATCGGTCCGGCGCACTACGGTCCGGGTCGCTACGCGGGCGGCACCGGCGTCGAGTCGGGTCTGACCCCCGCCGGGGTCGAGCTGCTGCGGGGGATGCAGGGCCTTGGCATCGCGCTCGACGTGACGCATCTCTCCGACCGGGCGTTCTGGGAGGCGCTCGACGTCTACCAGGGCCCGGTGATCGCGAGCCACAACAACTGCCGCGCGCTCGTGCCGCACCAGCGACAGTTGACCGACGACCAGCTGCGCGCGCTGCTGGAGCGGGATGCCGTGATCGGCGCCGCCGCCGACACCTGGATGCTGCAGCTGGGCTGGATCCGCGGCCACTCGAGCAACGCCGAGATCCGCCTCGAGCGACTGTGCGACCACATCGACCGCGTCTGCCAGCTCGCCGGTGACGCGCGGCACGCCGGGATCGGCAGCGACCTCGACGGCGGCTTCGGTCGCAACCAGTCGCCGAGCGACCTCGACACGATCGCCGACCTGCAACACCTGGCCGGGCTGCTCGCGGCCCGCGGCTACCGGGACGAGGATGTCGCGGCGATCCTGCACGGGAACTTCATCCGCGTCCTCGGGCAGGTGCTGACCGGCCCGAGCTGAGCGGTCCCCGCGACGCGCGGGGACGCCCGACGTGAAGGCCGACTGCCGGGAAGCGGACGCCTGGCGCGGCAGGGTAGCGACCGGCTGCCGGCGAACGGCCCTATCCCGCGCTGCGCTCCGGGCTCAGCCCTCCAACCGGTAGCAGCGCATCGCGTTCCCGTAGTAGAACGCGTCGCGCTCGCTCGGACTGAGCCCCGCCGTCGCCCGCTTGTACGCCGCGAGCAGCGCCGGGAACGTCGTCGAGCGCTTCTCGACCGGGAAGTTCGTGCCGAACAGCGCGCGCTCGACCCCGAACACCTCCAGCAACTCATAGACGTAGCTGTCGAACCCGTCCGGGGGCCAGGTGGGGTCGACCGCATCGTAGCCGGACGCCTTGACGACGACATTGTCCTGTGCCGCGAGCGCCCGGATCCCCCTCCGCCACTGCGCCTCCTCCTCCGGCGATGCGCGGACGTGATAGCCGCCGTGGTTGAGCAGGAACAGCAGGTCGGGAACCGCGCGCGCGACCGCGGCGGCCTCCTCGAGCTGCGAGGGGAGCACCTGCAGGTCGAAGCTCAGCCCGAGCGGGGGGAGGCGTCGCAGGCCGGCAAGCCACCGCGGGTCCTGCAGCAGCTTGGTGCGGCGGCTGACCTGCGTCGCGAGGTCCCGGTCCAGCATCTCGCGGATGCCGCGCACGTTCGGCGAGCGCACGTGCTCGGCCAGTACCTCGCCGGCGTCGGGGCGCTCCAGGGCCGCGTGGGCCACGATCGCGTGTGGGAAGCCGTGCCGCTCGGCCACCTCCTGCAGCCAGCGCGTCTCGCCAACGGGATCGGCCGGCTCGAACGCCGCCTCCACGTGCACGGATCGGAGGACGGGCGCGTCTCCGAGATCGGCGAGATAGTCCTCGACCCGGTAGCTCGGCGCGCCCGGCTCGGCGTCCGGGCCGTTCAACCACGGGTAGCGGTTCCGGTCCAGGTCCCAGAGATGGTGGTGCGCATCGACGAGGCGCACGGCACCGGTCCCCTCGCTCACGCCTGCGCGTTCCCGACGGCGACCGGCTTCCCGGTGCGCGCCGACTCGGTCGCCGCCGAGAGGAGGTCCACCGTCCGTGCGCCGAGCTCGCCCGAGGCGACGACCGGCGCCCGACCGAGCGCGGTCGCGACGAGGCTCGCCGACGTCGCGTGAGAGGGCTGCGCGCTCAGCTCGTC
>JBAPVZ010000648.1:0-2487 GCA_049283435.1 Candidatus Dormiibacterota bacterium | reverse complement strand
GCCCGCTGTCCGACGGCGTCGATGCCGGCCGGCAGGTCCTCCAGGGTCCCGTCCCAGCGGAAGGGGATGGTCCTGCCTCGGGCAACCAGGCGGTCCGAGCGACGGTCGACGAACAGCACCTGGAGGTGCGCGTGTCGGGGAAACAGCGTTCGAAAGTAGCCGGCCGTCGCGTTGCCGTGCAGGTTGTACTCGGGCCACACCGCGTCGAAGGACCGCGCGGCCCGAGCTCGCCCCCACAGGTCGGGCGCTCGCCGGCGGTGAAGGCGTCCAGCCACGCCGGCGCGCCGTCAGGCTTCCTCATCGCGTCATGGCCCCAGCAGGCTGTGGAGCACCGCAGCCGCCGAGTGCCCCACGTCTTTCGTCGCGGTGACGAGGATCAGGTCGCCGGAACGGGCCTGCCTGCGGAGACCGTCCAGCGCCTCTCGGGCGGGACTTCGGGTCAGCTCGTCGCGGTAGCGGCGGTCGAACTCCTCGAAGCGGTCGGGGACGTGCCCGTACCAGCGACGAAGCTCACTGCTCGGCGCCACGTCCTTCAGCCACTCGTCGATGGGCGCCTCCTGCTTCGTCACGCCGCGCGGCCAGAGGCGATCGACGAGAATCCGCCGGCCGGCGCTCGGGCCCACGTCGTCGTAGACGCGCACGATCCTGATGCCGTGTGGACCATCGACGTTGCCTGGCGGCATCGCTTCCCCTCTATCCCGGCTTCCGACCCCAGGCGACCTCCAGGGCACCGGCGCTGTGCTCAGACTCGAATTCCTCCAGCATCGCGTCGATAAGCTCGTGCGTTCGCGCCGTTGGATAGGCCAGCCTGGATTCGAAGGTCGGCGCCAGGCGCACGTAGAGCGACCGCAGGTTCGACGCCATGAACGACCCCGCTCGACCGCCCCAATCCCCGATCGGGATCTCGATTACGCGCGTCTCGACCGCCTCCAGTCCCGCGCTCTCCAGCAGGTCGCCGAGGCGATCCGTGATCCCACCCTGCGCATCGAGCTGCCGGTCGTCGAGCAGCCGCAGTGCCAGATCCACCAGCTGTTTCGCCGCCGGGCCGGGATTGATCAGTTACGTCCCGACGGCTTCGACCAGCTCCACCCACCCGCCGGGGCTGGTCACGCGCGCCAGATCCTGGACCACGGCCGGCCAGGCTTGCGCCGGGATGCCGGCGCGGAGGAGGCGTTGATGGACGAAGCCGAAGCAAGCATCCTCGAACGGCAGTCCGGCCAGCAGATTGCCGCGCACGAATCGATAAGTTTCCGGGGCGGGTGACTTGCTCGTGGCCGCCACGTCGAGTCCGACCGCGGTCGCCTCGGGAAACGTCTCGCAGAGCTCGAAGGCCCACTGACCGGTACCGGTGCCGGCGTCGAGGATTCGGCCGGGATGCGATACCGGAGCCAGGAAGTTGGCGCCCAGGGTTTCCCGGAGGGCGTAGTGCTGCAGGTCGAGGCGGCTGACCTCGCTCGGGTTCCGCGGGAGCATGTACGAGTCACCCGCGGCCATCGTTCCACTCTACTTTGAGGGCGGCCGCGCGCACGCGGTCCCTGGCCGTCGCGAACGGAATGTCAGGACGACGGGCGAAACACCGACAGGACGACGGCGGCGGTGACGGGGATCGGATCGGGCAGAGCCGCGATGCGATCGGCAAGCATGGCGCCCATGTGCCAGGCGCTCGGGCCCATCCCGACGGCGGCGCGCACGTCGTCGTGGTGCAGCGTCAGCGGCGACCGCACGGTGCGCTGCCCGACGAGCGCGAACGAGGGCTCGAGCGTCGTGCGCAGCCGCTCGTCCTTCTGCTCGTCCACGCGCAGCAGCCCGAGCGGCGCCCGCAGCTCCCGCAGGTGGTCGGTGGTCGGAGTCACCACGAGCAGGCGCCCTCCGGGACGCAGGAGGCGCCGCAGCTCGGGCCCGTTGCGCGGTGCGAACACGTCGAGCGCGAGGCCGGCCGCGCCGTCCGCGATCGGCAGCGTGGCCCACACATCCGCGACGACGGCGCCGACGCGTTCGTGCACGCGAGCGGCACGGCGAAGCGCGTAGACGGAGGTGTCGAGCGCGATGCCGGCCCGCCCGGGCAGCACGTCGAGGACCGCCCGCAGGTAGTGCCCGGTGCCGGCGCCGATGTCGACGACGCACCCCGACCCGGTGTCGGGCATCCCCTCCCGTGCCGCCTCGACGAGCGCCGCGTCGATCTCGGCGAAGTGACCGGCCGCGAGGAAGTCGACGCGCGCCTGCACCATCGCCGCCGTGTCGCCGGTGCGCGCCCGCGCGCTCGGCGGCAGGAGGTTGACGTAGCCCTGCCGCGCGATGTCGAAGGCGTGGCCGCCGGCGCACCGCAGCACGCTGCGGTCGCGCGCCAGTGCCGCGGCGCAGTGCGGACAGCGCAGGTAGGAAACGACCGCGTCGAGCATGCGGCGATTGTCGGCGCCCGCGCGCCGCCCCGCCGGACGCTCAGCGCTCCAGCACCGTGCGCAGTGACTCCAGGTCCGCCTGCACCGC
>JBAPVZ010000647.1:0-2129 GCA_049283435.1 Candidatus Dormiibacterota bacterium | reverse complement strand
GCGAATTCTCGGGGCGGGCGGCACTCCAGGGGGTCAAGGCCGCCGGTCCGCGCCGCCGTCTGGTCGGTCTGCGCGGGGCCGGTCGCACGATTCCCCGGCACGGCGACGCGGTGGCTCGGGAAGGCGGCCCGATCGGCCTCGTCACCAGCGGCACCTACTCGTTCTGGCTGCCCGGCGGCATCGGCATGGCGCTGCTGGAGGCCGATCGGGTGCCCGCCGACGGCGCCCTCGAGCTGCGGCAGCGCGGGCAGGAGGTTGGGGCCGAGATCGCGAAGCTGCCGTTCTATCGCGGCTCCGCCGGCAGGGCGTAGCGCGGAATCGCTGAGGAGGAGCCAGGAGAGGTGAGTCGCTACTACACGAGAACGCACGAGTGGGTCACGGTCGGTGACGACAGCATCGTCACGATCGGCATCACCGAGTACGCGCAGAGCCAGCTCGGGGACGTCGTCTACGTCGAGCTGCCGGCGGCGGGTCGCGAGCTGGAGGCGGGGGACGCCTTCGGCACGATCGAGTCGGTGAAGTCGGCGTCCGACCTCGTGTCGCCGGTCGCGGGCGTCGTCGTCGAGGTCAACGACGCGCTCGGTGAGCAGCCGGAGACGGTGAACGAGGACCCCTACCAGCGCGGTTGGATGATCAAGGTGCGGCTGAACGGCGACCTCGGTGACTCGCTCCTGGACGAGCAGGGCTACCAGGCCGAGGTCCAGACCCTCGAGTCGCACTAGCGCGAGCGCTGACCGCATGCCCTATCTCGTCCACGCCGACCCGGACCGCGATGCGATGCTCGCCGCGGTCGGGGCCCAGGAGATCGACGAGCTGCTCGTCGACGTCCCCGCCTCGCTGCGGCTCGACGCGCTCCAGCTCGCCGACGGCCTCTCGGAGATGGAGACGGTTCGTGAGCTCGCTCGCCTGGCCGACCGCAATCACCGCTACCCCGACCGGCTGACCTTCCGGGGCGGCGGCGTCTATCGCCGCTACGTGCCGGCGGCGGTCGCCGCGGTCACGCAGAAGCCGGAGTTCTACACCGCCTACACGCCGTACCAGCCGGAGGCGAGCCAGGGCACGCTGCAGGCGATCTTCGAGTACCAGACGCTGATCGCCGAGTTGACCGCCCTGGACGTGTCCAACGCCTCGCTCTACGACGGCGCGACGGCGGCCGCCGAGGCGGTGATGATGGCGGTGCACCAGACCGGCCGCCACCGCGTCGCGGTCGCCCCCTACCTGCATCCGGAGTACGTGGAGGTGCTCCGCTGCTACGGAGACGGGCGGGGCGTCAGCGTCGACGTCGGTCTCGACGAGATCGGGAACGACACCGCGGCGGTCCTCTTCCAGCATCCGAACTTCCTGGGCCAGTTGCTCGACCCGCCGGCGCTGGTCGAGCGGGCGCACGCCGCGGGCGCGCTCGCGGTCGCGTGCGTCGATCCGGTGAGCCTGGCGCTGGTCGCGCCACCGGGGGAGTACGGCGCCGACATCGCGGTCGGTGAGGGACAGCAGCTCGGGCTGCAGATCAGCTTCGGCGGCCCTCATCTCGGCTTCATCGCGACGACGACCCAGCTGACCCGCCGGCTGCCCGGGCGGCTCGTCGGGGAGGCGTGGGACGCGGCGGGCCGTCGCGGCTATGTCCTCACCCTGACCGCACGGGAGCAGCACATCCGGCGTGCGCGGGCGACGTCGAACATCTGCACGAACCACTCCCTGTGCGCGCTCGCGGCGAGCGTCTACCTCACCTACCTGGGTCCCGAAGGGCTGCACCAGATCGCGGACGTCAGCTTCCAGCGCGCCCACCACCTCGCCGAGCGCATCGGCGCGCTGCCCGGCTACGAGCTGCTGGAGCCCGACCGGCCGTTCGTCAACGAGTTCGCGGTCCGGGTGCCGGACCCGGCGGCGGTCGTCCGCCGCTGCGCCGACGCCGGCATCCTGGCCGGGCTGCCGGTCGGTCACTGGTTTCCTGAGCTGCGGGACGTCGTGCTGTTCTGCTGCACCGAGGTCAACGATCCGGCGGCGCTCGACGCGCTGCTCGAGGCGCTGAAGGGGGTCCGATGACCGAGCCGCTGAGCTTCGAGAAGAGCCACCCGTCCCTGCCGCCGCCGCGGCTGCCCGAGGCGGGGGTGCCGGGCGGCGCTTCGCTGCCC
>JBAPVZ010000646.1:0-16107 GCA_049283435.1 Candidatus Dormiibacterota bacterium | reverse complement strand
CGCCGCACGCTCGCGCTCGGGTCGACGCCGGTGCTACTCGCCCACGCGACCGGCAAGGCACAGGAGATCATGCTCGCGCTCGGTCCCGAGGGCTTCCGCTTCGCCCTGGAGGCTCGTTGCGTCCCCGTCGCCGAGGCCTACGAACGCGCCGGCAGCCGCCTCCCTGATTGGGTGCCCCTGCGCCAGGGCGACGACCTGGAGGATCGCGTCGTCGTCGCGCCGCCGGCCGGCAAGGACGAGATCCGCCGGCTGCCTCGTTACCGGACCGCGCTGATCTCCGGCTGGGCTCAGGAGCCGTCGTTCTGGCCCCGCTTCGGCGCCGATGCGGCGTTCCCGCTGTCCGATCACTGCGACTTCGACGAGCTCCTCCAATTCGTCGAGCAGAGCGGAGCCGAGCAGGTGTACACGGTGCACGGATTCACCGAGGATCTGGCGCAGCAGTTGCGGCGGCGGGGCGTGCGCGCGCAGCCGCTCGCCGACTCCGAGCAGCTCGGCTTCGCGCTCGATTGCTGACCGGATCCCCGCCCGCCGCCCCCGGCGAGTAGGTCCGGGTCAGCCCGCGGCCGGCGTGCGCGGCGCTCGGAGACCGGGCAGGCGACCGGCGAGCGCGTCCAGGTAGAGCGCCCCCGATTCGGCGACCGCCTGTTTCGCACCGCTGGGGATCACGCGCTCCCACCAGGCGCCGTAGAGACGGTCGAAGGGATAGGGCTCGACCGACTCCATCACATGCTCGACCTCCCAGGCGGGCAGCGGCAGCTGCATCGGATACGCGTACATGAAGCTCACCTTCCGCGCGTCGGGCAGCACGGTGAGGATATCGCCGGCGAGCAGCGCACCCGCGCCGCCGGCGCCCTCGGCCCAGTGCAGCACGGTCCCGCCCGGAAAGTGGCCGCCCGCGCGCACCAGCGTCGGACCCTGCGGCAGCTCGAGCGTCTCACCAGCCCAGTGCTCGACGATCGGATCCGGCTGCGTGACCCAGGCGCGGTCAGCCTCGTGCAGCAGCAGGCGGGCGCCGAACGTCCGCGCCCAGTCGACCATCGCCGAGTAGTAGTGCGGATGGGAGATCGCGATCACGTCGATCCCGCCGAGCGCCTCGACGACGATCCGGATCGTGTCGTCGAGCAGCGGCGTGCAGTCCCACAGCACGTTGCCTCGCTCGGTGCGCACGAGCAGGGCCCGCTGGCTGATCGCGAAGCCCGGCGTCAGCCCGATGCCGATCAGGGCCGGGGCGCCCGTCGGGTCGCGCTCGAGCACCCGGATCGCGCTGTCGTGCGACGCCCGGAGCGGCGCCGGTGTCGTCCAGCGCTGGCCGCTCGGCGGGACCGGCTGGCGGAGGTCCTCGCAGATCGGGCATTGCGCCGGGGGCTCCTCGCTCGCCGCGAAGTAGGCCCCGCAGGCCGAGCAGACGAAGGTTTCCATGTCGCGACCTCCTCGGGGTGAGCGTGCGCTCAGCGCCAGGCCCATCCCGTGCGGCTCAGCGCAGCCCGGCGGTCCACGTCGCCCTCGGCGGCGGCGGTCAGCGCCTGCACGAGGTCGCCGACCCAGTCCTCCGGCGGCTCGGCGGGCAGCAGCTCGAGTCCGTCCTTCTTCAGCTCGAGCTGGAACGCGGCGTCGCCGATCCGCACCTCCAGGCGCTGCACCGGTCCCCGATGCAGGAGTCCGCTGCGGCTCCCGACGGCGCCGGGCAGCCGGCCCGCGATGTAGTCGAGCAGGCCATCGGGCTCGCCACGCTCGACGAGCGGCGTGGCGCAGAAGACGCACGCTCCGGCGACCGGCAGTGCAGGCGCCTCGCACACCGAGCACCGCTCGGCCGCGCGCTCTGTCTCCGCTGGGGTCTCCGGGGCGGCGTCGGTCACCAGGCCATCTACGATAGGTGAGCCGTGCTCGACTTCGCCCACGCCGCCGGGGCCATCGCCGGAACGACCTCGACGCTGGCGAAGCGGCGCACCCTTGCCGACTACCTGCGCGGACTGCCCGAGCCGGAGCTGCGGCGGGCCGCGATCTTCATGACCGGCCAGCCCTACGGCCGCGCCGAGCGACGGACGCTGCAGCTCGGCTGGGCGACGATCGGGCACGTCGTCGAGCGCCTCTCCGGACGCTCGCCCGAGGAGCTCCGTGAGCTGTATCGAGATCACGGCGACGTCGGCGACTGGGCGCGAGACGCGCTGCGAGGCAGGACGCATCCGGCTCCGGCGACGCTGACCCAGCTCGCGACCGCGCTCGACGGGATCGCCGACGCGCAGGGGCAGGCGGAGAAGGAGCGCCTGCTCACCGAACTCCTCGACCGGCTCGACGAGGAATCGGTGCGTTTCCTCGTCAAGGTGCTGACCTACGAGCTGCGAATCGGGCTGCAAGAGGGCCTTGTCGAGGCGGCGATCGCGGCCGCGTTCGAGGTCCCGCCGGCGACCGTGCGCCGGGTGCACATGGTGACCGGCGACCTCGGCGAGACGGCCGTCCGCTGCGCCCGGCACGATCTCGACGACATCCGGCTCACGCTGTTCCAACCGTTCCGCTTCATGCTCGCCACACCGGTCGAGGACCCAGAGGAAGCGTTCCGCAGGATGCGCAGAGAGCGGCTCTGGACCGAGGAGAAGTACGACGGCGTGCGCTGCCAGCTGCATCGCGACGCCGCTCGCGCGGCGCTGTTCTCGCGCGACCTGCGGGAGACCACGGACGCCTTCCCCGAGCTCGCCGAGGCGGCGGCCGCGCTCGACCGCGACCTCGTCCTCGACGGCGAGGTGCTCGCCTACCGCGGGGACCGCGTCGCGCCGTTCTTCGACCTCCAGCGCCGGCTCGGTCGCAAGCAGGTGTCGGCGAAGCTGCGGCGGGAGGTGCCCGTCGTCCTCGTCGCGTTCGACCTCCTCTCGCTCGACGGCGAGCTGCTCACCGAACTGCCGCTCGGCGAACGCCGCCGGCGCCTGGAGGCGCTGCAGCTGCGCTGGCCCTTCCTGCTCGCCCGGGTCGAGGAGGCGGGGACGACGGCCGAGCTGGATCGCATCTTCGAAGAGACGCGCGCGCGAGGCAACGAGGGACTGATGGTGAAGGACCCGGCGAGCGCCTACCTGCCGGGGCGCCGCGGCATGGCCTGGCTCAAGGTGAAGCGACCGCTGGCGACGCTCGACGCGGTTGTCACGACCGTCGAGTGGGGGCACGGGAAACGGCACGGGGTGCTCTCCGACTACACGTTCGCCGTGCTCGACGAGGAGTCGGGTGAGCTGCGCAACGTCGGCAAGGCGTTTACCGGGCTGACCGACGTCGAGATCGCCGAGATGACGGCGTGGTTCCTCGACCACACGATCGCCGACTACGGGCATGCGCGTGCGGTCGAGCAGACGGTCGTCGTCGAGGTCGCGTTCGACTCCATCCAGCGCTCGTCGCGACATCGCAGCGGCTACGCTCTTCGCTTCCCGCGCATCGTGCGGCTCCGGCCCGACAAACCGGTCGCCGAGATCGATACCGTGAGCAGGGTGGACGAGCTCTTCCGCCACTACTTCGACCGCTATCCGCCCCTGGCAGAGGTCGCGGAGACGGAGCGCGCATGAAGCTCACGTTCATGGGCACGGCCGGCGCGCGGTTCATGGTCTTCAAGCAGCTCGCCGCATCCGGCGGCGTGTACCTGGAGCACGGGAGGACGAAGGTCGCGTTCGACCCCGGGCCGGGCGCCGTCGTCCAGTACGCGAAGCGAAAGGTCGACCTGACGAAGCTCGACGGCATCCTGCTCAGCCACAAGCACCTGGACCACGCCTGCGATGTCAACGTCGTGATCGAGGGCATGACCGATGGCGGTTTCCGGCATCGCGGCGTCCTTTTCTGCCCCGCCGACGCGCTCGAGCCGGACGCCGTCGTGCTCCGCTACCTCCGCGGCTTCCCGCAGCAGATCGTCGAGCTGGCCCCGCAGACCGACTACGAGCTCGGCGACCTCCGCTTCCGGACCAGCCGGCCCCATCCGCACAACTTCGTCGGCAAGCCCGGCGTGGAGACGTACGGCTTCGTCTTCGGCGACGGCAAGCTCGGCTGGGTCACGGACACTCGCTACTACGACGGCATCGCCGAGGACCACCAGGCGGAGGTGATGATCCTGCACACGGTGCTCGAGAAAGGCCGGGCTGATCTCCCTCATCTCGGCGTCGACGATGCCGAGCGGATCATCAAGGAGGCGGAGCCGCGCCGCGCGGTCATCACGCACTTCGGCACGACGGTCTGGCGCGCCCATCCCTGGGAGGTCGCCGCGCGGCTGAGCGAACGCACCGGCATCGAAGTGAAGGCCGCACGCGACGGCATGCGCCTCGACCTCGACGCCGAGGACGACGCCGCGCAGGGGGCCGCCGGCTAGCGACTCCCGGTCGAGCTCAGGAGGCGGCGGGCACCGGTGACTCGATCATGCCGTCGATCAGCCCGTACTCGATCGCTTCCTGGGGCCCCAGGAAGAAGTCGCGGTCGGTGTCGCGCTCGACGCGCTCCAACGGCTGACCGGTGTGCTGCGCGATGAGCCGGTTCAGCTCTTCCTTGACCCGCTGGATCTCCTTGGCGTGGATGGCGAGGTCGCTGGCCTGGCCGCTGATGCCCTCGCCGCCGATCAGCGGCTGGTGCATGTGGATGCGTGCGTTGGGCAGCGCGTAGCGGCGCCCCTTCTCACCCGCCATCAGCAGCACGGTGCCGAAGCTCGCTGCCTGCCCGACGGCGACCGTGGAGACCGGCGCCGAGACGAACTGCATCGTGTCGTAGATCGCGAAGCCGGCCGAGACCGAACCACCCGGCGAGTTCACGTACATCTGGATCTCTTTCTCCGGATCCTCCGCAGCGAGAAAGATGAGCTGCGCGACGACGAGGTTCGCGACGACGTCGTCGATCGGCCGTCCGACGAGGATGATGCGGTCGCGGAGCAGCCGCGAAAAGATGTCGAACGCGCGCTCTTCGCCGCGCCCTTCGTTCTCGATGACGGTCGGGACCACCATGGCAAGCAGGCTACCAGGGCATACTGCGTGCCACGGCGGGGAATACCTTCACGCCCCTCCCTGGTTCCACGCCTCGATAGTTCCTATGGGAAGCAACTTCGATGACTGAAGGGGAAAGCACGTTGCCCGGCACAGAACAATTTCGGATCCTCGGCATCTCCGGGAGCCTGCGTGAGGGCTCGTACAACACGCAGCTGCTGCGCGCGGCGGCAGAGCTGGCCCCCGAGGGCGTCCAGTTGACGATCTTCGACGGCCTGCGCGAGATCCCGCCCTACGACGAGGACGATCGGCTCCGCGGGGAGCCGGCGCCGGTGCTCCACCTCAAGAACGCAATTCGCGAAGCCGACGCCCTGCTCATCGCGACGCCCGAGTACAACCACGGCGTCCCCGGCGTGCTCAAGAACGCGATCGACTGGGCGTCCCGGCCGGTTCCCGAGAACCCGTTCGTCGACAAGCCGACGGCGATCATGGGCGCGAGTGCCGGCCCCATGGGCACGGTCCGCGCGCAGGGCCAGCTTCGCGAGGTGCTCGGGGTCGCGACACCGATCGTGCACACTCCGGAGGTCCTGGTCGCGAACGCGCCATCCCGATTCGACGAGGGCGGGCGGCTGCGCGACGAGCCGACGCGGCAGTTCGTCGCGACGCTCGTCCAGCGGCTCGTCGACTGGGCGGACACGCTGAGCCCGCAGCTGGAGGAAGCGTCGGAGGCGGCGACCGGCTGATTCGATCGCGGTCGCCAGCGAGGTGGCCGGGATGCCGGCCAACCCCCTGGGGCGGGCGGCAGTGCGTCTAGTCCTCCGAGGGCGGGGTCGCGGGGGCAGCGTCCGGGCCCTCGATCCAGAAGGCACCCGACTGGGCGAACTCCTTCTTCCAGATCGGCACCGACTCCTTCAGGCGGTCGATGCCGCGCCAGCAGGCCTCGATCGCGTCCGCCCGGTGGGGCGCGGACACGCTGACGACGACCGACGCCTCCCCGACCTCGAGCCGGCCGACGCGGTGCGCGATCGCGACGCGGACGTCAGGCCACCGCTGCGCGAGCTCGTCCACCAGCTGACCGAGCATGCGGACCGCCATCGACTCGTAGGCCTCGTACTCGAGGTGCGTGACCGCTTCGCCGCGGGAATTGCCCCGGACGACGCCGGTGAACGTGCAGATCGCGCCGGCCCCCTCGTGCGAGACGGCCGCCTCCAGCCGGCTCGAGTCGATCGGACCCGGCCCGACCTCGAGCAGCCGGGCAGCGCCGAGCGCACCGCCGCTGACCGGCGGGATGAAGGCGACCTCGTCCCCGTCGACGACCGGGTCCGACCAGCCCACCAGCTCCTCGTTGCGGGCAGCCCGCAGCAAACCCGGACCCGGCGGCAGCGCCGGATGGCGCCGGCGGACCGCCGCGTAGACGTCCGCCACCGTCGACACCCCGTCGACGAGCTCCGCGTCGGTGCCCGCCTGCTCGCGCAGGCGAGCGAACAGCCGCGCCGTGATCATGCCGGCGTCGAGTCTACGGGTCGGCGGCCCCGGAGCCCCACGAGCGGGCCCCGCCGAGAATGGGGCACGCGGGCGCGATCAGCCGCCGGCCGCGCCGTTCGACTCGAACGTGCGAATGTTCTTGTCGAACATCGCCTTCAGCCGCCGAGCCTGCGCCTCGTAGGCGGCATCGTCGTCCCAGGCGCTCCTCGTGTCCAGCACGTCGGCACCGACGCCGGGGACCGAGACCGGAACCTCGTAGCCGAAGACTTCGTCGCGCCTGGTCTCGACGCCCTCCAGCTTGCCGTCGACGATCGCCCGCACGATCGCCCGCGTATCGGTCAGCGAGATGCGGTGACCGGTGCCGTACCCGCCGCCGACGAGCCCGGTGTTGACGACCCAGACCCTCGCTCCGTGTTCGCGAACCCGGCGGATGAGCATGTCCGCGTGCTCCCGCGGGTGGAGGACCAGGAACGGGGCGGCGAAGCAGGCGCTGAAGACGGGCTCCGGCTCGTTGACGCCGCGCTCGGTGCCGGCCACCTTCGAGGTATAGCCGGAGAGGAAGAAGAACTTCACCTGCTCGTCGTCGTCGAGCCGGACGACCGGCGGCAGCACCCCGAACGCGTCGTAGGAGAGGAAGACGACGTTCTTCGGATGACCGCCCTGGCCGCTCGGCTCGACGCCGGGGATCGCCTCCAACGGGTACGCGGACCGCGTGTTCTCGGTCTTCGAGCTGTCGTCGAAGTCCGGCACCCGCGTCGCCGGGTCGAACTGGACGTTCTCGAGCACGCTCGCGAAGCGGTTCGTCGCCGCCCAGATCTCCGGCTCGCCCGCCTCCGACAGCTTGATCGTCTTCGCGTAGCAGCCACCCTCGAAGTTGAAGACGCCGGCGGCGCTCCACCCGTGCTCGTCGTCGCCGATCAGGTGGCGCTCCGGATCCGACGAGAGCGTCGTCTTGCCGGTGCCGGAGAGCCCGAAGAAGAGCGCCGTCGTCCCGTCCTCACCCGTGTTCGCCGAGCAGTGCATGGGCAGCGCTCCGCTCTCCGGCATCAGGTAGTTCAGGGCGCTGAAGATGCCCTTCTTGATCTCGCCGGCATAGTGCGTGCCGCCGATGATGATCATCCGCTTCGCGAAGTTGACGAGCACGAACATGTCGGTCCGCGTGCCGTCGACCGCGGGGTCGGCCGTCACCGAGGGGAGGGACACGACGGTGAAGTCGGGTTCGAAGCCCTCTCGCTCTTCCGGGGTCGGACGGCGGAACAGGTGCTGCGCGAAGAGGCTGTGCCACGCCAGCTCGGTCACGACCCGCACGCGGAGGCGATAGCGCGGGTCGGCGCAGGCAAACAGGTCCTGGACGTAGACCGGCTCGCGCTCGATGAACGCAGCCTGCTTCGCGAGCAGGCGGTCGAAGGAGGCCTCGCTGATCGGCCGGTTGCCCGGGTGCCACCAGATGCGCTCGCGGGACCCGGGCTCTTCGACGAAGAACTTGTCCTTCGGCGAGCGGCCGGTGTACTGGCCGGTGTCGGCGGAGAGCGCACCAGTGGAGACGACGCTCGCCTCCCCCTGCCGGACGGCGTCTTCGAAGAGGGCGGCGGCGGACAGATTGTGTCTTAGGTCGGCCGCGTCGCCCACTCCCAGGTGGCCCAGCAAGGGCTTCTGCTGCAACTGCATTACAGGTTGATCATAGCCCTCTCGCCAGGTCGAGCAAGCGTGTGAACGAACTCGGGCGGCGGATCCGCCACCGCCGCGCAGACCGTACGCGGCGGCGCGATATCGGGGACTGCGGGAACCCGTTGGCGTCGCTCGCGAACCGAAACGGCGTCCGCGACGCGTCCGGAAGAAGGGGTCAGGCGGCGGGGTGGCGGGCGCGGCGGCGCTGCCGGCCGGCGACATAGTCGACGAGCACGTACTCCCCGAGCCGATCCGGCGAGACGAAGAATGCGCGCCCGCGGTTGATGCGCGTCACCTGGTTGATGAAGTCGGCCAGGTACGCGCCCCGCTCGAGCATGAACGTGTTGATGACGATGCGGTCCCGCGTGCACCGCTGGACCTCCTGCAACGTCTGCTGGATGGTCCGGAACGTCGGCGGGTAGGCGAAGAACACCTGCCCCCCTTCCAGGTGCGCGGTCGGTTCCCCGTCGGTCACCATCACGATCTGCTTGTTCCCGCGGTGACGGCGGAGCAGCGCTCGCGCGAGCTGGAAGCCGTGCTGCATGTTGGTGCCGTAGACGTAGTCGTTGAGCGAGATCGACGGCAGTGCCTGCGGCTTCAACTCCACCGCGTGATTGGAGAAGCCGACGACGTAGAGGTTGTCCCGGGGAAACTGGCTCCGGATCAGCGTGTCGAGTGCCATCGCGACCTTCTTCGCGGCGAGGAAGCAGCCGCGCAGGAACATCGAACGGCTCATGTCGATCATGAGGACGGTCGACGCCTGCGTCGTGTGCTCGGTGCGGTCGACGACGAAATCGCGGGGCGTGATGCGGATCGGCACCCCCGGCCCCTCCCGCAGCAGCGCCTCGAACAGGGTGTCCTTGAGATCGAGCAGGAACGGGTCGCCGTATTCGTACGGCTTCTGCTCGTCGGCCGCGTCGATGCCGAGGCCGGCACCGGGCATCCGGTGCTGACCGATCCGACTCTTGCGCAGCTGCTCGAAGATGTCGCGCAGCGCGCCCTGGCCGATCCGCCGGAGGCCGCGAGGCGTCAGCTGCAGCCGGTTGCCGCGCCGCTCCACGTAGCCCGCATCCTCGAGCACCCGCGTCACCTGGCCGAGGCGGTCGAGATCCTGCCGCGCCTGAGGCCCGAGCGACGATTCGAGCAGGCCCGCGTCGACGTCGCCGAGCCGGAAGCTCCCGCGCTCCAGCTGCGCCTCCAGGCGATCGAAATCCTGCAGCCGATCCATCAGCCGCATCGCCTGCTGGAGGTCGAGCGGCTCGTCGCCGAAGAACGGGTAGCGCTCGGAAAGCTCGGACGGCGGCATCAGCTGCTGCATGTGACCGGCCAGCTTTGCGAGCTCGAGGCGGATCGAGTCGTCGCCGAGCAGCTGATCCATCATCTGCTGCAGCTCGGCGCGCTTCTCCGGGCTCAACGAGTCGAGCAGCGACTGCATCTGCGCCATCTGCCGCTGCAGGTGCTCCAGCAGCTGATCCAGATCCTGGATGCCGGGCGGGAAGAAGTTCCCGAACCGGTCCATGAAGCCCTCGAAGTCGGGCCGCTCGCCGCGGGCACGCTGCTCCAGCATCTGGTTCAGCTCGCGGAGCATCTCCCGCGCTCCCGAGAGGTCCTGGTCGGTCATCGAGCCGATCGACTGCTTCATGCCCTGGAACATCTGCTGCGTCATCTGCTGGCGCAGCTCCTGCATGAGCTCGTCGTAGGCCTGCCGCGCGTCCTCGTCCATGAACTCGTAGTCCTTGAGGGCCTGCATGCGGCCGCCGAGGTCGTCGGGCATCTGGTCGAGCTGCTGCTCGCGCTGCTTCGCCATCCGCTCCAGGAGTCGCTGCGCCTCGGGCGCCGCCTCCTGGACCTTGCGCTCGATCCCGGCGCGCTCCTGATCCAGGATCTCCTGGACGCGCTCGCGCAAGCTCTCGACCGTCGTGTCGAGGTCGTAGCGCCCGAGCTCCCCTTCCCGACGGTCCCGCAGCCGCTGCAGCAGGTCCTCCAGGCCCGGCATCTGATCGTCGCCCCAGCGCAGCAGTCGCTGCAGGGCGGCGCGCAGGTCGCCGTAGCTCATGAAGTCGTCGGACAGCGCGTCGAGCACGCCGCCGGGGTCGAGATCGTCCAGTCGCTGGGTCCCGTCCCACCGTGAGTAGCGGAACTGCGCCGCTGCCATAGGCGGAGTCTACGCGGCGATCATTAGAGATCGAACGTCACGCCTGCAGGGCGAGCGCGAGGGGCAGCACGGCGGGCGCGCCCGCGAGCCGGAGCAGGCGGGCGCCGATGGTCATCGTCCAGCCGCTGTCGACGAGGTCGTCGACGAGCAGCACCGGGCCGGAGCGCTCCTGCAGCGCCGAGCGGAGCGGGTCGGGGATCAGGAACGCGTCGTGCAGCTCGCGGAGCCGCTGCGCGCTGTTGCTCGTGCGCGGCAGGTGGGGCCCGGCGCCGGCCCGCTCGATGCGGCCCAGATGCGGCAGGCGGCCGGCGCGGGCGATGCCGGCGCCGAGGCTCTCGACGAGCTGCGGCCGGTCACGAGCGGCAATCGTGACGACGCCGATCGGCCGACCCGGCTCTCCGGCGGCGGCCGACCACGCGCTCTCTCCTCTCGACCAGTCGGTGAGAACGCCGACCATCGCGCGCAAGACGTCCTCCGGGACCGCCCCGTCCTCGCTGCCCGGGCCGAGCAGCGCGCGGAGGCGGGTGCCCCAGCCGATGTCCGTGAGCCGGCCGAGTGCGCGGCCGGGGCGGGCCGCTTCCGCGGGCGGGATGCGACCGCGCAGCGAGATTCCGACCGCCTCCATCCCGGTCGGCCACAGCCGCCGCGGCTCGATCTCGACGCCGACCCGGCCCAACGCGGCCGCCGCCGCCACCAGCCCTGCCTCGCTGACCGCGGTCGGCCGATGCTGCCCGGTGCAGTTGTCGCAGCGCCCGCACGGCGCCGCCTGTGGATCGTCGAGCTGGCGGCGCAGGAACTCCATGCGGCAGCCGGTCGTGGCCGCGTAGTCGCGCATCGCCTGCTGCTCGGCGCGGCGCGCCGCCGCCACCCGCTCGTAGCGCTCGGCATCGTAGTGCCAGGGCTGGCCGGTGCCCGTCCAGCCGCCCCGCTCCCGCCGCGCGGCACCGTCCACGTCGAGCACCTTCAGCATCGTTTCCAACCGTGTCCGCCGCACGTCGACGCGCGCCTCCAGCGCCGCCGTCGAGAGCGGTCGCGACGCGTCGGCGAGCACCTCCAGCGTCTGCCGCACGTGCTCCTCGGACGGGAACGCGAGACTTTGGAAGTAGCGCCAGATCGCCTCGTCCTCGCGGCCTGGCAGCAGCAGCACGTCTGCCCGCTCGACGGCGCGACCGGCCCTGCCGACCTGCTGGTAGTACGCAATCGGGCTCTGCGGCGAGCCGAGGTGGACCACGAACCCGAGATCGGGCTTGTCGAAGCCCATCCCGAGCGCCGAGGTCGCGACGAGCGCCTTGACCCGGTTCTGCAACAGGTCCGCCTCCGCCGCCCGCCGCTCCTCGTCGGTCGTCCGCCCCGAGTAGGACGCGACCGCACAACCCGTCTGACGCAGGTACTGCGCGACCTCGTCGGCGGCGGCGACGGTCAGCGTGTAGACGATGCCCGATCCCGGCAGCTCGGGCAGGCGCTCCGCGAGCCAGGCGAGACGGTGCGCCGCGTCGGGCAGCGAGACGACCTCGAGTCGCAGGCTCTCGCGGTCGAGCGGGCCGCGCAGCACGAGCGGACGTCCGCGGGCGTCCGGTGCGGCCGCCCCCGGTTCGTGATTCGGCCCGTGACTCGGCCTCTCGCTCGCCGCCGGCTGACCGGTGCCCAGCTCCTCCGCGACATCGGCGGCGACGCGGGCGTTCGCGGTCGCCGTCGTCGCGAGGACCGGCACGCCCGCCGGCAGCGCCGACAGCAGCGTGCGGATGCGGCGGTAGTCGGGCCGGAAGTCGTGGCCCCAGTCGGAGATGCAATGCGCCTCGTCGACGACGAGCAGACCGGTCGTCGCCGCGAGCTGCGGCAGCACGAGATCGCGGAAGTCGGGGTTGTTGAGCCGCTCGGGGCTGATCAGGAGCACGTCGACCTCGCCGGCGAGCACCTCCGCCTGCACGGTGCCCCATTCGTCCTGATTGGCAGAATTCACCGTCCGGGCGACGATGCCGGCGCGGGCAGCCGCGTCCACCTGGTTTCGCATCAGCGCGAGCAGTGGCGAGATCAAGACCGTTGCGCCGGCGCCCCGCGCGCGCAGCAGCGCGGTCGCGACGAAGTAGACCGCCGACTTGCCCCAGCCGGTGCGCTGCACGACCAGCGTGCGCCGCCGTTCCTGCACGAGCGCCGAGATCGCGCGCCACTGGTCCTCGCGCAACCGGGCGCCCTCGCCGGCCAGTTTGCGCAGCACCGCCTCCGCCTCCGCGCGGACTGCCTCCGGCGCCTCCGGCGCCTCCGGCGCCTCGGCCGCCCTCACGCCGCCGGCTGCCATGTCCGTCCACCGAGGAACCCGACGGACCCGTGCAGCGCGCTCGGCAGGCGGCGCCGGCGCCGGACGGCGCAGCCCGATGGGCGCCGGCTCGGGCGTCCGTCGAGGTCGACGTCGACGCGAAACGTGCGTGGCTGGTGCCGCGTGATCGCTGCGTCGGGCTCCGGTCGTCGGCTCATTGCGTCGCTCACGATAGAGCATGCGTTCGTGCGGCGCAGCCAGGGGTGTGAAGACGGAACCGCGACCGTTCGTGCGCGTTGGAAACGACGTCTCACCCGGCCGGCAGCGGAGGCCCAGGGCGGGTCGGCATTCGTCCCTCCCGGCGCCGCCAACGGTCTCGCCATTGGTTTTCCCGGCGCTCCTGCGGTGGTGCATTATGTGCCGATGGCAATTGCAGCAGCCGGGCCAGATCGGCGCTTTCTCATGCGCGTCACGCTGGCGACGGCGTGGGGTGAGGGGCTCGACGGCTACGACCTGGGCGGCATCAGCGTGGTGCTCGCGCTCCTGATCGCGCCGCAGCTCCACATGAGCCCTCTCTGGGTGGGTCTCATCGGATCCTCGTCGCTGATCGGCATCTTCTTCGGGGCGCCGCTCTTCGGCTGGCTGACCGACAAGTTCGGCCGGCGCTGGCTGTTCACGGCCGATCTGGTCGTGTTCATCGTCGCCGGCGTGCTCCAGTTCGTCGTCCAGTCGGACTGGCAGCTGTTCGCGATCCGGATCGTGCTCGGGCTCGCGATCGGCGCCGAGTACTCGATCGGCGCGCCGATCCTCTCCGAGTTCGTCCCCGCGCAGCATCGGGGCAATCGCCTGGCCAGCCTCGAGGTGTGCTGGTACGTCGGCTACCTGGTCTCGGTCGTCGCCGCGTACGCGCTGATCGCCATCCCCGGCGTCGGCTGGCGGCTCGTGCTCGCCTCGAGCGCGGTTCCTGCCGTCATCACGCTGCTCCTGCGCATCGGGCTGCCGGAGTCCCCACGCTGGCTCATGAGCCAGGGCCGCGAGGAGGAGGCGAAAGCGATCGTGGACCGCCACCTCGGCGGTGCGACCAGCTTCCGAACCGAGGACTATTCCGGGGAGAGCAGAGGCCGAGCCAACTTCTTCGGCCTGTTCTCGAAGACGTACCGCTCGCGCACGATCTTTCTCTGCGTCTTCTGGGCCTGCCTCGTCGCGCCCTACTTCGCGATCTTCACCTTTGCGAACGTCGTGCTGAAGAGCCTCAATCTCACCAATCCGGTGGCCGGCCAGATCGCGATCAACGGCATCGCCGCCATCGGCTGCCTGGCCGGCATGCTCGTCGTCGACCGCATCGGACGGCGCAAGCTCCTCATCATCCCGTTCTGGATCGAGGCGGTCGCGCTCGCCATCACCGGCATCTGGATCGGTGCGCCGTCGGTCGTCATCGTGCTCGCCTTCATGGCGTTCTCGTTCTTCAACGCCTCCTCGGCCGTGCTCTGCGCGGTCTACCCGAACGAGCTCTTCTCGACCGATCTGCGGGGCAGCGGCGCCGGCATGGGTTCGGCGGCCAGTCGCATCGGCGCGGCGATCGGCACCTTCCTGCTGCCGGAGGGGCTGGCCACGATCGGGGTCGGTCCGAGCATGCTGATCGGGGCGGCGATCCTCGCGATCGGCGCGATCGTCTCTCACATCTGGGCGCCCGAGACGACCGGACTGGTGCTGACCAAGGCGTGCGGGAAGCGCCCCCTCGGCCCGATTCTGGAACCCGGCGTCCCGGCCGGCGACTGAGACCCGGCGGCGGTTTCCGCGCCAGGCTGGGCTGCTGCCGCCGGCCCTCTCGCAGGGTCCGTGCGTAAAGATTCCGAAGGTCGGGCGCCCAATGGGAAGATGAGCGCATGGCCTCCAACGCCTCCCGGCCCGCTCCCGGCCTCGAGGTCCGTATCGTCGCCTCCGCCCGCCGCCGGCGCACGGTGTCGGCGCGGCTCGTCGACGGCGTCATCGAGGTGCGGGTGCCGGCCTGGATGCCGCAGCGCGAGCGCGAGCAATGGGCGGACCGCATGCGGGAGCGGCTGCGGCGCCAGATCCGTCGCGCGCCCCAGGACACCGATCTCGACGGTCGTGCCCGCGAGCTCAACCGGCTGCTGTTCGACGGTGCGCTGCGCTGGAACGCGATCGGCTTCGCGGAGCAGCGGCGCCGGTGGGGGTCGTGTTCGCCGGGCAGCGGTGTGATCCGGATCGCGAGACGGGCGGCCGCGCTTCCCGGCTGGGTCGTCGACTATGTCATCACCCACGAGCTCGCGCACCTGGTCGAGGCGAACCATGGCCCTCGGTTTTGGGCGCTGGTGGAGCGCTACCCGCTGACCGAGCGCGCCCGCGGATATCTGATGGCGGTCGACCACCGGGACGGCATCGATGCGGAGCCTGACACGGACCTGGACGACGGTGAGGAGGTGGCCGCCGACAGCTGATCGACGCCGGCGGCCGGAGAGGTTGGCGGATCCGTGCGGTGATGGCAACGAAACGGTCAGCGCGCAGGCTACCGAAGGACACGGTCGGGCCGGTGGCGAATCTGCGTGCGGCTTCATGCTCGGGGTCGCCTTCCCCCGTCCATCGTCTCGCATCACCCTCACCGGCCTCCCGGCGGGCGGGTCTTACGGGGATCGCTCCCCACGGGACGCGGTCGACCTTCGGTTTACGATCGGGTTGACCTGCTGGGCTGCCTCGGCCTCTGGCGCCGGTTTCGCCCGCTGCGGCGGCTGGGCAGGCAGGAACGTAGCCGTCAGGATCGCTCCCGCCGCGGCGACGCCGCCTGCCACGAGGGCACCGATGGTGAGGCCGTGCAGGAACGCGTTGGTGGACGCGAGTCGTAGCGCCTGCCCGAGGGCCGGGTGTCCCCCGCCCGCGAGGCTGCCGGCCGCCACATAGGCGGCGCCGACGGACTGGTGCGCGAGCGAGGCGACCTGGCCGGGGACGCCGGCCGGCGTCGTTGCGGTGAGCTGCGACCCGTAGACGGACGCGTAGACGCTGCCGATCACCGCCACACCCAGCGTGCCGCCAATGAGTCGAGTGGCGTCGTTGATCGCCGAGCCAACGCCCGCCTTGCTCCGTGAGATGGCGCCCATGATCGCCTCGGTGGCAGGCCCCGAGGTCAGGCCCATGCCGAGCCCGTACAACACCATCTGGAGCGCGATCACGCCGTAGTCGAGCGTTGCGCTCATCGTCGCCGCCACCCAGCCGTAGAACACGGCCATCGCGACGAGCCCGATCGTGACGACGAGCTTGGTACCGGCTCGCACGGCGAGCTGGGTTCCCGCGATCGATCCGGCGGCCACCGACATCGCGACCGGGAGCAGCCGGACACCTGCGGACAGCGCGCTGTATCCGCGGACGAATTGGAAGTACTGGGTGATCAGGAAGATGAAGCCGAGCAGGGTGAAGAACGACACGGTTACCGCGCCGCTTGCCGCGCTGAACCGTGCGTCACGGAAGATCCGCACGTCGAGCATTGGGTGTTCGGCACGGAGCTCGGCGCCGATGAACCCGGCGAGCAGCAGCAGCGAGGCGGCGAAACCGGCGAGGCTGCGGGACGAGGTCCACCCGTAGGCCGGTGCCTCGATGAT
>JBAPVZ010000645.1:0-6265 GCA_049283435.1 Candidatus Dormiibacterota bacterium | reverse complement strand
CGTCGGCGCGGTCATCCTGCTCCCGATCGCGGCGGCCAGAGGAAACCTCAGGCCCCTCCTCCCCCGGTGGCGGATCATCCTCGTCTACACGCTCGCCGAGGTCACCGTGCCCTGGCTCATGCTGTCGGATGCCGAACAGCAGCTCTCCAGCTCACTCAGCGGGCTGCTCATCGCCGCCGTACCGCTGGTCGGCGCCGTGCTGCTGTTCGCGACGCGCATCGACGATCGAATCGACGTCCGGCGGGTGGCGGGACTGGTCGTCGGCTTCGCCGGCGTCGCGGCCCTCCTCGGCCTCGGCCACCTGGGAGGCAACCTCCGAGCCGTCGCCGAGATGGGCCTCGTCGTCCTCGGCTATGCGATCGGGCCGATGATCGTTGCGCGGCGGCTGGCCGGCGTCCCCTCGATGGGCGTGATCGCCGTCTCTCTCGCGCTCACCGCACTCGTCTACGCGCCGGTCGGCGTCGCGCAAATGCCGGCCCACCTGCCGTCGGTGTCCGTCCTCGCCGCGGTCGTCGTGCTCGGTGTCGTCTGCACGGCGCTCGCCTTCCTCGTCTTCTTCGCGCTGATCGCCGAGGCGGGGCCGGGGCGGGCACAGGTCATCACTTACGTGAACCCGGCCGTCGCACTCGTGCTCGGCGTGCTCCTGCTGAAGGAGGCGTTCACGGTCGCCGACGTGGTCGGCTTCCTCCTCATCCTGGTCGGGCTCTTCCTGGCGACGAGACGATCCCCGGGCGCCGCGCGAGCAGGTCCGGGGACGCCGGCCGGCACCGAGGTCGACGCGCCGCTCGAGTAGCCGGGTCTTCCAGCACTTTTTCGTGCGGCACGTTGGGCTGCTTTCGGCCGCCCGCCGAGTAGCGGTCAGATCAGCGGCATCCTCGGCGTCCTTGCGCGCAGTGCACCGGAGCCGGGGCGTCGTTCACGATCCGCACCGGAACAAATTGTTGTCCACCTCGAGTATCGAGAGAAGTTTCGGGAGGGCTACGGGTACGGCTAGTTCTGCCGGCTCTACCGAACTCTGGCAGCGAATCTCCTCGCTGACGAAGCGCGGCGACGCGCAGCGCTTGAGCTACGCGATCGAGTCGAAGCCCTCAGCTCGCAAGGAATTTCGCAAGCTCGACCCGCCCCGTCCGCCGGCGGTAATCGAGGCTATGACCGCAACTCACCGTCCGCTACGGCGTCAATCCACGCGACGAACACCGAGGCCGCGCCCCCAACCGGGCCACACTCAGCAGCCAAGAACGCTGAGGAGGACAACCCAGCCGGCTCGGGCCGCTCAGCGGATCGAGAACGAAACTCGGTTTCAGCCAGAATGATCTTCCTGATGGTGCGCACGAACAGGAAAAGGGTGGCGGCGCCCGCGATGCAGGAACGGCGCGGCGTGCCGCGGGGACGGTCGTGACCTCCTTCGACCGAATTGAGGTGATCTTCAACCCGCACAGTACGGGAAGGGCAGCGCAACTCGCTGAGGAACTGCGCGCGGACCTGACCGGCCGGTTGCCCACCATGCCGGTGAGCCTGTCATGCACCCGACGAGCGGGCCATGCCCGCCAACTGGCCCGAGACGCCGCCCTCACAGGTCGTCCACTGATCGTGTCGGTCAGCGGGGATGGCGGGTACAACGAGGTCGTCGACGGGGTGATGCAGAGCGGTAACAGCGACGCTGTCTGCGCCGTGATGGCCGCGGGCAACGCGAACGACCACCGTAGAGTGATCGCTACGCGACCGTTGGCCGAGGCCATCGAGGCCGGTCAGATCCGCCGCATCGACCTGCTCCGGCTGACCGTCGGCGTCGGGCCGACGTCGTGCACGCAGTATGCGCACTCGTATATCGGGGTGGGCCTGACACCGGTCGTCGCCGCCGATCTGGAAAAGGGCGGTCATGGCTCACTACGGGAAATCATGTCTGCGGTGCGCACGTTGGCCCGCTTTCGTCCCTTCACAATCGAATTGGAGGACGGAAGCCACCAGCGCTTGGACAGCCTGCTCTTCGCGAACATCGCCCAGATGGCCAAGTACGCCACCCTGAGCGAGGCCGGGCGGCCGGACGACGGCCGGTTCGAAGTGATCACGCTGCGGCACACCGCAAAATGGCGACTCGCGGGCATCGCCCTTAAGGCCGCCACCTCCGGACTGGGTCCGCAGCCGACCGCCCGCCACTACACCTTCACCACGCTCAAACCAACCCCCCTCCAACTCGACGGCGAACTGCTCATGTTGGACGCAGGCACCCGAGTGCGAGTCGACATCGTCCCCGCCGCCCTGGCAACCATTGGTTGATCGCGGGCCAACACAGCATCGCCCCGATGCACCCGGTGCACGTCCACCCTGTCTCGCAAGACGATCCTCTACCGGGGCAGTTGTGAATTGGCCTTACGGGCAGCCAACCAAGCGGCAGCGAAAGAATGGCTCGGTGATGCGGCCAGACACCGTCCGGATCTGGAGCTATGGTGCGAGGTCATGGACTACACGACCAAGTCCCTAACTGCTGAGACGTGGGATGACTTCGCCGCGCTGGTCGAGGCCCACAACGGCGTGTGGGGTGGGTGCTGGTGCATGGGGTTACATCCCGAAGGCGTCGGCCGGGGTCACACGGCCGCGGGCAACCGGGACGCGAAGCGGGCGCACACAATGGCGGGGACAGTCCATCAGATCCTGGTGTACGCAGACGACAAGTGCGTGGGCTGGTGTCAATACGGCACACCTGCCGAACTACCGAACATCCAGAACCGCAAGAAGTACGATCAGCAGGCCGCGGACCCTCCGACGTGGCGGATCGGATGCATCTTCACCGCCAACAAGCACCGAGAACGAGGAGTTGCCCGAGCCGCCGTCCGCGCCGCGCTGGACGCCATCGGCAGCGCCGGTGGCGGGGTCGTCGAGGCCTACCCGGAGCAGACCACGGATCGGCCGCCACAGCGTGGTGCCTACCTTCACACCGGCCCGGAGGCACTGTACGCACAGTTCGGCTTCGCGCGCGATCGCAAGATCGCCAAGTGGCGCTGGGTTATGCGTACTGAGGTGCCAGGCACATGACCCATTCCCATGGTTAGTGCGACGTCGACCCGCCTCAAGGCCGACCGCGTCGGTACTGGCGACTCCCCCGGGGGGGTCCTCTGCGGGCACCCCTCAGGATCCCTCAGCGTATCCCGAGCCGGAGCTGATCCATCCCACCGCCCGGCCATGGGCCGGTGGCCGATATCAATGGGGGTCCTTAGGAACCACGCGACCAGCCATAGGAAAACGAAGACCGCCCCTGCGCCCGTCCCAGCGATCACCACCACACCGCCAAGGCGCCTGTGGTGGCCGCGGTTCAACTTGGGCTGCTTGCCCCGGAGATGACCCTTGGCCCTGGCCACCTTCATCCCACAGCCGTCGAGGTTCGCTCCGGGAACTTCGCAAACAGTTGGCACGGACGACCGTCCGTAAGGGGATCCGCCGCGAAACCTCCGTTAGCTCGCGCACCGCGACCGCGCCAACCGAGGTCGATTCGGTCGGTCATGCCCTGGACGGAAGAAACGACTACGTCCTTCGGTTCCCCGCCGGAGAGCTCCCACCCTCACAGGCGTTCTGGTCGGTGACGATGACGAAGTCGAGTCCGCGCGGCGCCCTGGTGGCCAACTCGATCAATCGCCACAGCCTCGGCGACAGATCCGACCTCGCCACGAACGCTGACGGGGCAGTGGACATCTGCATTCAGAACACACCTCCCGCCGGCCATCAGTCCAACTGGCTGCCGGCGCCGACCGGCGACTTCATGCTCTGGTTGCGCGACCACCAGCCGGGCCCAAGCGTGCTCGGTGGCGCCTACAAGGTGCCCCTGTCGAGGAGACGTCATGAGCTCGCAGGCCCCTACCCGCAGGAGATCCCCCTGGCCGGGGCTGCTGCTCGCATTCGTCGTCACCACGCTCCTCACGCTGGTCTTCGGCGGCAGCGCCTACGTCCACTTCTATCCGGCACTCGAGTACGGCTCGCTGGAGAGAGAGATCACTCAGGAGGGCCTGGGAACCGGGCATCCGATTCCCTACAACACCCTCTACACCGACCCCCTACTCGCCTCGCCCACCTCCAAGACGAAGCTCCTCTCCGTTGGCGGCAACACCGACACGCTCTACACGCTCGGCGTTCTCAACCTCGCGAAGGGTCCCCAGGAGCTTCACGTCCCCAACATGGCCGGGCGCTACTACGCCGTCGAGTTCCTGAATCCGTCGAACGGAACGGTGATCGACTCCATCGAGCGCCGCACCACCGGTACTGGCACGGGCGAGTTCCTCATCATCGGCCCGGGGTGGCACGGGAACGCGCCGGCGGGGATGAGAAAGATCGTGTCACCAAACGACAACGTGCTCGTCATCGGACGGACCCTCGTCAAGAACCAGGACGACGTGCCGGCGGCCTACGCCCTCGCCAGGCAGATCGTGCTGACGCCGTTCAAGGGACCTCCATGACCGCGCAGCCGACAACTCAGGTTGCCGGCGGAGCTGAAACGATCACCGATGCCGCGACCCTCGATGACCCGAAGGGGGCTTGCTTTGGTGGTCGAGCACTTGACCAAGCGGTTCGTCGATCGCGTCGCGTTCGACGATGGTTCCTTCGAGGTCGGGCACGGCAAGGTTTTCGGCCTCCTCGGTCCCATCGGGGCGGGGAAGACCACACCGGGGCATCCCGTCGCTCGGGGGCTGGGGGATCTGGGTGGGGATCGCGGTCTCCGCCCGCTCCACGGACGTGCGCGTAGCCCAGTAGCAGAGCGTGCTCGAGACCGTGCCGCTGCTGGCACCCTGAGAGCCGCGATAATGATCGCCTGCGGCTTGAAGGGCATCTCGTCTCTTAACCGTATAGTTCAAGCTGAGAAGGCAGAATGGAAGGAAGCCCCACTTTAGTACTCTATTTCCTACTGATGGTAGCGCTTGTGATCGCGGTAGACCTTCTGTTCTTCAGACACCGGTTCCGTGCACGGCTTATATCTAACATAGGAATCGTGTCGGTGTTTCTACTTTTCTACTTAATATTTCTTAGGCGCACATAAATCCGGTCCCAGGAGTCGGTTCACCCCGACCTGTCCTACCTGCAAGGCACCACCGTGTCTCCGGGTGCCGATCAACAGGTCGACGCAGCGCTCTTCACGCATCGGCCCACGATGCGGCGCGGCGAACGTTGGCCTCGAAGTCCGTGCCCATACTCCGCGCATAAGCGGGTCGTTCACGTGACGTGCGACGTCCCGTAGGAGGATCGTCAACTGGCACAGGATCGATCGGCGCTCGCTGTTATCAGCGCCACCCAGGTAGGACATCGAAGTGCTGTCGTGCGTGGAGGCGGTAGATCCTGAAATCGCTGTCGAGGCTGAATACACGTCGTAGGCCGCGCTCCTCGGCAAGCGCGACCAAGGTGGCGTCGGCCAGGTCCATGGGCACGTCAGCGTAGGTGTTCATCAACTTGGCGGTCCGCTCGACAGCGGCGGGCGATAGGTCCACCAGCTCCAATCGCCCGCTCAGTACGAGTCGCCACATTGCCTCGCGCCCGGCTGGGCTTGGGCTGCGGCCCAACAGGCACATAGCCTCGGTGAAGGCCGGCCAAGTCGTGACCAGCGGCAACTCCAGTTGAGCGAGCACCGTCCGGCACAGCTCGTGGTCCTCTTCGTCGGCGTCGATGAGCGCGACGAGCGGCCCAGCGTCGGTGAGGGTCACCTGCTGGGGGATCGTTCCGTGAGCGCTCGCGCGAAGGCCTCCCCGGTCCTGCGCGCTCGCCCCCCACCATCATGCGCAACTCCAAGTACGTCGTTGAAGTCGCTAGCGGGCGCGGCACCCAAGATGGAGTCGGCCCGAGCGGCTGCAGCTCGCCGTATGAACTCCGACAGCGACTCGCCGGTGACGGCGGCAGCCCGCTGCAGGCGCTCCTCGAGCTCTGAGTCCAGTCGAAGTGTCTTCACCCCTCGACCGTATCGCGGTGCGGAGCTAGCGTGATACGGACGTTGTCGCCGATCCGGCACCCTCGAACGACGCCCAGCATCGCTACCCAGGCTGCGCGAGACTGCCGTCTCCGTGGACGCAGGTCTACTTCGATCGCTTGCTCCGGCTGACTCACCCGCCGTCGGTAACGTGCCACGGATGCCCATCAAACTCGAGAATGTCGGTATCGCCGTCCGTGATCTCGAAGCGACGATCGCGTTTTTCACCGATCTTGGTTTGACCGTCCTCGGTCGCGACACGGTTAATGGCGAGTGGACCGACACCGCTGTCGGCCTCGACGGCAACCACGCCAACATCGCCAT
>JBAPVZ010000644.1:0-4166 GCA_049283435.1 Candidatus Dormiibacterota bacterium | reverse complement strand
CCCTCGACCTCCGCTGAAAGGTCTCGCTCGACGGTCAGGAGGAACGCGGTGCGTCGCGAGTCGACGAAGTTCACCTCGTCCTCGCTGGAAGCGTGCCATTCGGGGGAGCGGCGCGCGGCTTCGAGGGCAGCGAGATCGTCGAACCACAGCTCCGCCGCCCCGTCGAAGTCAGCCACCGGGAATCCTTCCGGATGCGCGATCGTGTGGCTCTGGACGAGGCGCCGCAACCCCGGGATGCGCCGTCCGATCGGTCCGTGCACGCGCTCCCAGTACCGGGAGAACTCGTCGAGCGTCAATCCCGGCTTGCGGGTGAGGCAGTAGATGAGCTTGATCATCGAGTCCTCCCAAGAGGTCGCCGGGGCCGAGCTGTCCGACCTCGCCGTGGCGAGGCGGCTTACGTCCTGGAGTCGTTCTACGACGCACCTCGCCCATCGGTGGGGAGGCATTCCGGATGCTTCTCCGGCAGACGGGCTGGTCGACGGCACTCCGGGCTGTCTACCCTTCGCCGTATGACTGACGAACGACCCGCTCGAGCGGCCCGCGACACGACCCGCTTCCGGGCTCTGCACGAGGGTGGACGCACGTTCCTAATGCCGAACGCGTGGGATGCCGGCAGCGCGATCCTCCTCGCTCGCGCCGGGTTCGACGCGATCGCGACGACGAGCGCCGGCATCGCCTTCTCCCTCGGCCGGCCCGACCACGTGATCCCGGAGGGTGGCGCCCGAGTGGCGCGGGCCCAGATGTTCGAACGTGTCCGCGAGATCACGGCGGCGGTCGACCTGCCGGTCAACGGCGACCTGGAGGACGGCTACGGGGAGCGGCCGGAGGATGTCGCCGAGACGATTCGGCTCGCGATCGAGTCCGGTCTCGCCGGTGGGAACATCGAGGACCACGCCGGCCGCGGGCTCTACGACCCCGAGCTGGCCGCTGAGCGGATCGCGGCCGCGCGCGAGGCGGCGGATGCGAGCGCCGCCGGCTTCGTCGTCACCGCGCGCACCGACGGGTTGCTGCTCGACCCGGGCGGGCCGCTCGAGGATGCGATCCGCCGCGCGAATCGGTACCGGCAGGCGGGCGCCGACTGCCTCTACGTGCCGGGCGTCAACGATCTGGGCGACGTCGCCACGCTCGTGCGCGAGATCGCGGGTCCGCTCAACGTCGTGATGGGCCTCGGCGGTGGAACGCTGACCGTCGATACGTTGCGCGACATCGGGGTCACCCGCATCAGTCTGGGAGGGACGATTGCGCGCGCGGCGCTCGCCTTCGTCCGCGACAGCGCGCGCGAGCTGGTGGAACGGGGGACGCTCGACTTCGCGCGGGGTCAATTCTCCCAGGGCGAGCTGAACGCGATCTTCTCCCAGCGCCCCGACCACACCCCGACCTAGAGGCCCACGGCGGTGCGCCGTATTACTGTCGTGAAGCAGATCGGTCTGTGACCACCCAGGGAGGCAGCATGCGAGCAGTCCTGTTCGACGACTTCGGCGGTCCCGAGGTGCTCCGTGTCGAGAGCATCGAGATCCCGAGCCCCGGACCCGGTCAGATACGGCTCCTGGTGCGGACCGCCGGCGTCAACCCGGTCGACGGCAAGATCCGCTCGGGCGCGATGGAGGCGATGTTCCCGACGCCCCTGCCCGCGATCCCCGGCATCGATGTTGCCGGCATCGTCGACGCGCTCGGCGAGGGCGTCACCGGTGTCGCGCCGGGTGACGAGGTGCTCGGCTGGGCCGACACCGGTTCCTACGCCGAGTACGCGCTCGCGACCCGGTTCGCATCGAAGCCGGCGGGCCTCTCCTGGGAAGCGGCCGTCACGCTCCCGGTCGCCGGCACCACGGCGCTGCGCGTGCTGCGCCTCCTCGACCTTGCCGCGGGCGAGACGCTCCTCGTGCACGGTGCCGCGGGAGCGATCGGCACGCTCGCCGTGCAGCTTGCAGTGAAGGGCGGCGCGACCGTGATCGGCACCGCGAGCGCCGCCAACCAGGACTACGTCGCCGAGTTGGGCGCGACGCCCACCCGGTATGGCGACGGACTCCTGGAGCGCGTGCGCGCGCTCGCGCCCAACGGCGTCGACGCCGTCTTCGACGTCGCCGGTAAGGGTGCGCTGCCGGCTTCGATCGAGTTGCGTGGCGGAACCGATCGCATCGTCACGATCGCCGACCCCGCGGCCCGGGAGCTCGGCGTCCAGTTCTCGGCGGGCGGCCCCGACCCGCGCGCGAGCGCCGACCTCGCCGAGCTGGCCACACTTGCTGCCCGCGGCGAGCTGCGGACGGCGGTCGCGGCGACGTACCCGCTGCAGGAAGCCGCCACCGCGCAGGGACTCAGTGATGCCGGGCATGTCCGCGGCAAGCTCGTGCTCACGGTCGGCGCCGGCTGACGAGCAGCGGGGTGGCGTCGCGCCGATCGACTCGTGCATCATCGGCCGGGACACGCCCGCGGCACCTCGCAGCCGACGATGGAGGAATTCACATGCTCCTGCCGAGACCCGCGTCGCTCACCCGCCGCACCGGACGGTTCGTCCTCGATCCCGACACCGGTGTGCGGGGGCCGTCCGACCTCGTCACCCTGGTGCGGCGGGAGCTCGCGTCGACCGGCCTGCCGCTCGCGAGCCGTGACGCCGGACCCGCGATCGAGGTCGGGCTCGACGCCTCGCTCGGCGGGGAGGCCTCGCGGCTGTCGGTCGCGGACGGCGGCGTGCGCATCACGGGCGGGGACCAAGCGGGGGTCTTCTACGCGATCCAATCGCTGCGCCAGCTGCTCCCCGCCGACGGCTACCGCCGCGCGGCTCCCGGCCGTCCGAGCTGGTCGGTGCCGGCGGTACTCGTCGAGGATGCCCCGCGCTTCGCCTGGCGCGGCGCGATGCTCGACGTCGTGCGGCACTTCATGCCGAAGGACTTCCTCTTCCGCTGGGTCGACCTGCTCGCCATGCACAAGTACAACGTCTGCCACCTCCATCTCACGGACGACCAGGGCTGGCGGTTCGAGAGCCATCGCTATCCCCGACTGCAGGAGATCGCGTCCTGGCGTGCCGAAACGTTCGGGGATGGGACGCCGCATGGCGGCTTCTATCATCAGGACGACCTCCGCGAGCTCGTCGCCTACGCCGCCGACCGCTGCCTGACGATCGTTCCCGAGATCGACATGCCGGGCCACATGCGCGCCGCCATCGCGGCCTACCCCGAGCTCGGGCACGATCCTGCGGTGAGGCTCCGGCCCGCCACGCGCTGGGGTGTGAAGGAGAACGTGCTCAACCTGGCCGAGGAGACGCTGCAGTTCTGCCGGGACATCCTCGACGAGGTGCTCCAGGTCTTCCCGAGCAGGTACGTCCACATCGGCGGGGACGAGTGCCCGACCGTCGAATGGGCGGCGAGCGATCGCGAGCAGAGGCGGATGCGAGCGCGGGGGGTCGACGACGTCGCCGAGTACCAGCGTTGGTTCACCGCGCAGATCCGTGAGCATCTGGAGGAGCGGGGCCGGGCGCTCGTCGGCTGGGACGAGATCGTCGACGCGGGGCCGGTGCCCGACGCCCTCGTCATGGGTTGGCGGAGCGCCGAGCACGGCCGGCACGCGGCGGCGCTCGGTCAGTCGATCGTGATGGCGCCCCAGGAGTCGACCTACTTCAACTACGTGCAGTCGGCGGACCCGACCGAGCCGGGTGCGGCCCGGCTGGGCCGGATCGAGCTCGAAGCCGCCTACGCGTACGAACCGCTGACCGGATTCACGGAGGAGACGGCGGCGGCAGTGGTCGGGACCCAGTTCCAGATCTGGACCGAGGACATCCAGACACCCCCCGTCGTCGAGTACCAGGCGTTCCCGCGCGGCTGCGCGCTCGCCGAGATCGCGTGGTCGCCGGCCGGAGAGCGGGACCTCGCCGATTTCCTCACCCGGCTGCGTGATCACCACCTGCCGCGGCTCGACGCGTTGGGTGTCAACTACCGGCCACTGTCCGGCCCCCGGCCCTGGCAGCGCATCGCGAATCCGGCGCCGACCTGACCCGCCTCGACCCGACGCGTACGGCCGGCGCCGCGCGCCGGCGCCCGCTCGCCGTCGCTGGGTATCCTCCGACGGAACGTCCCCGCCACCCACCGGCGCGCCGATCGGCGTGCACACCGACAGGACCGAACGCCCGATGACGATCGCATCGCCGCCCCTCTTCGCCCGCGCGGGCGCGCCCG
>JBAPVZ010000643.1:0-5177 GCA_049283435.1 Candidatus Dormiibacterota bacterium | reverse complement strand
GGTTGCCGGCGAGCTTCAGCAGGTCGACGTCCTGCTCGTAAGCCTCCTCCAGCTGCTCGCGCCGGCCGGCCCGCTCCGCCTCCGGCAGCGCCGCGAGCTGGTTGAAGAAGACCGCGTTGACGGCCGGCTCGGGTCCCATCACGGCGATCTGGGCGGAGGGCAGTGCGAGCACGCAGTCGGTCCCGTAGGCCGGACCCGCCATCGCGTAGAGGCCGGCGCCATACGCCTTGCGCACGATGACCGAGATCTTCGGCACCGACGCCTCCGCGACGGCGGTGATCATCTTCGCGCCGTGCCGGATGATCCCGCGGCGTTCGACGTCGGTGCCGATCATGAAGCCGGGGACGTCGGCGAGGAAGAGGAGGGGGATGTCGAACGCGTCGCACAGCCAGATGAACCGGGCCGCCTTGTCGGCGCTGTCGATGAAGAGGACGCCGCCCTTCTGCATCGGCTGGTTGGCCAGGATGCCGACCACCTCGCCGCCGAGCCGGGCCAGCCCGCAGAGCAGCTCCTTCGCGAAGAGCGCCTTGACCTCCAGCCAGGAGTCCTCGTCGACGAGCCGCTGGACGACGCGCCGCATGTCGTAGCCGCGCTGGGGCTCGAGCGGAATCAACTCCGCGAGGGGCTTGCCCGCCTTCGCCGGCCGCGGCTCCGCGCTCGGCGACCGCTCGCCGTGGCGCTGCGGGAAGTAGCCCAGGTAGCGCCGGCCGAGTGCGATCGCCGCCTCGTCGTCGGGGACCAGGAAGTCGCCGCAGCCGCTCTCCGTGCAGTGCATCCGCGCGCCACCGAGCGACTCCAGGTCGACCTGCTCACCGATGACGACCTCGACCATGCGGGGGGAGCCCAGATACATCGACGCGTTGCCCTCGACCATGACGACGACGTCGCAGAAGGCGGGAATGTAGGCACCTCCCGCGGCCGACGGTCCGAAGAGCAGGCAGATCTGAGGGACGCGACCGGAGAGACGGACCTCGTTGTAGAAGATGCGGCCGGCGTGCCGGCGGCCGGGGAACATGTCGATCTGGTCGGTGATGCGGGCGCCCGCGGAATCGACGAGGTAGAACAGCGGCAGCTGCAGGCGATCGGCCGTCTCCTGGATGCGCAGGATCTTCTCGACCGTGCGAATGCCCCAGGAGCCGGCCTTGACCGTCGGGTCGTTCGCCATCACCGCGACCTGCCGCCCCTCGATCCGGCCGAGGCCGGTGACGACGCCGTCCGCGGGCAGATCCGGGGCGAGCACGTTCGCGAGCAACCCGTCCTCGACGAGGGAGTCCTCGTCGAGCAGCAGGTCGAGCCGCTCGCGAACCGTCAGCTTGTTCTGCGCGCGGAGCTTCGGCAGGTAACGGGCGCCGCCCGCCTCGGCCCGCGCCCGCAGCTCGCGCAGCCGCTCGCTCAGAGGCGGGGGCGGATCGGGAGGCGGCCCGGGGGCCGGTGCGCTGTCGGACATCGTCTCTCCTGGCTGCCTGTTCTGCCTGCGACTCCGGCCGGGCCGGCCCCGGCGAGCCGCGCTCTGTCCGCTCCTGCCGTCTCCGGCTGCCCGACCGCTGGTCCCCGACCCACATACTAGGGTCCGTCTTGCCGGGCGTGTCTCCGCTCCTGCGTCCTCAGCTGAACTGGCTGCTCGTCTTCATCCCGATCTCGCTGGTCACCGATCTGGTGCTGCACCAGCCGCAGGCGACGTTCGTCTGCACCTGCCTCGCCATCGTCCCGCTGGCCGGCATGATCGGCCGGGGCACGGAGGAGCTGTCGATTCGGACCGGGCCCCGCGCCGGAGGGCTGCTGAACGCGACGTTCGGCAACCTGACCGAGATCATCGTCTCCGCGCTGCTGATCGTGAACGGCGAGATCGCCGTCGTCAAGGCATCGTTGATCGGCTCGATCCTCGGCAACATCCTGCTCGTGCTCGGCGCGTCGCTGTTCGCGGGCGGCCTACGACACAAGGAGCAGCGCTTCTCGGTGCGCTCGTCCAACGTCCATGCCGCCTCCCTCTTCATGGCGGTGATCGGGCTCATCATGCCGACGCTGTTCGTGTTCAGCACCAGCGCGACGAGCCGGCAGCGGCTGATCCTGAGCGGCATCGTGGCCGGGGCGCTGATCGTCGTCTACGCCGCGAGCCTCGTCTTCACGCTGCTCACGCACCAGCATCTGTTCCGGACGCCGCCGGGCGTGCCGAAGCCGGCGTGGCCGGTCTGGCAGGCCCTCCTCCTCCTCGTCGTCGCCGCCGTGCTCGTCGGTGTCGAGTCCGAGCTGCTCGTCGGTTCGCTGGAGCCGACCGTCGCCTCCTGGGGCATCTCCCGGGTCTTCATCGGGGTCGTCGTCGTCGCGATCATCGGCAACGCGGCGGAGCACGCCGCGGCGGTCATGTTCGCACTGCGGAACCAGATCGAGATCTCCGTCGAGATCGCGTTCGGGTCGGCGACGCAGGTCGCGCTGTTCGTCGCACCGGCCCTCGTCTTCTTCAGCCTTTTTGCCGGCCACCCGATGGACTTCATCTTCTCGCCGATCGAGGTCGGGGCGGTCGGACTCTCGGCGACGATCGTCGCGCTGCTGACGATGGACGGTCGGAGCAACTGGCTGGAGGGCCTGGAGCTCCTCGGCGTCTACGTGATCGTCGGCGCGTCCTTCTTCTTCTTGACGGGGTGATCAGCGGGGAGGCTCCCAGGCCAGGCCCTCGAAGCGCCGGCGTTCGATAGGTTTCGCGGCGGCCGGCGGTCAGGCGTTCTCGCAGCGCATCGATGCAGATCCTATCGTCGGAGACCATGAACTACGAGCCAGCTCCTGATCGCTACGAGCAGATCCCCTACCGGCGCAGCGGGCGCAGCGGCCTCCAGCTGCCGGCGGTCTCGCTCGGGCTGTGGCAGAACTTCGGCGGCACGCGGCCGCTGGAGACGTCGCGCGAAATCGCCAGGCGAGCGTTCGACGGTGGCGTCACGCACTTCGACCTGGCGAACAACTACGGGCCGCCCTACGGCTCGGCGGAAGAGACGTTCGGCCGGATCCTGGATCTCGACCTGGGGGCCCACCGCGACGAGCTCGTGATCTCGACGAAGGCCGGCTACGACATGTGGCCCGGGCCTTACGGCGACCTCGGCTCGCGCAAGTACCTGCTCGCGAGCCTCGAGGGGAGCCTCGGCCGCATGGGTCTCGATTATGTCGACATCTTCTACTCGAACCGCTTCGACCCCGAGACCCCGCTGGAGGAGACGATGGGGGCGCTCGACGCCGCGGTCCGCCAGGGCAAGGCGCTGTACGTCGGCATCTCGTCCTACTCGGCGGAGCGGACGCAGGAGGCGGCTACGATCCTGCGCGGTCTGGGTACGCCGCTCCTCATTCACCAGCCCTCGTATTCGCTGCTCAACCGCTGGATCGAGCCCGGTCTGCTGCGGGTGCTCGGCGAGGAGGGGGTGGGCTGCATCGCGTTCTCGCCGCTCGGCCAGGGTCTGCTGACCGATCGCTACCTGCGGGGTGTGCCCGAGGGATCGCGCGCGAGCCGGCCGGGATCGCTGTCGCAGTCGATGCTGACGGAGGAGACGCTGGGCCGGGTGCGGGCGTTGAACGACATTGCGAAGCGCCGCGGCCAGACGCTGGCGCAGCTGGCGATCGCCTGGACTCTGCGAGACGAGCGCGTGACGTCGGCATTGATCGGGGCCAGCAGCGTCGCGCAGCTGGAGCAGAACCTGGACGCGCTGCAGAACCTGGCGTTCTCCCCCGACGAGCTGACCGAGATCGACCGGTATGCCGTCGAGTCGGGCATCGACCTCTGGGCGCCGAGCGACCGCGGCTGAGCGCGGCTTCCGGTTGGAGGAGAAGGGCCCATGTCCTGCCGTCGTCTCGGCCCGGTCGCGCGCTCCGAGCGGCGGGCTCAGCCGACGGCGACCGTGAGGTTCTCCACGCCGTCTCCGTCTCCCGGCTCGTCGAGCGCGGACGCGATCGCCGCGGCCGCGTGTCGACGCGCTTCGTCGAGGTTCGCGCACCCGCCACCGATCACGCGGGGCTCGTCGACGAAGAAGTCCCAGGTGTCCGTTTCGGGCACGTGCTCGAAGTGAACGGCGATGCGGGCGGTCGGCATTTGAGACATGCCCCTAGCGCGGCGCGCCACCCGGCCGGTCGGTGTCGGTCGCGGCGCCCAGGCGGAACCCGTTCGCGAGCTCGGCGGCAAGCGCCAGGAAGTCCTCCCGGGTCACCTCCGAGATGTCGTCCCAGTGGAAGACCCCGCCCGCCTCCAGATGGCGGTCCCAGCGGACCGAGAGGCAGGTGCGCGCGACCTCGCCGAAGTGCCGCTGCATCTCACGGACGTCGACCAGGCTGTCCTTGCGGACCTGGTTGATGACGACGACGGCGCGCTCGCGCACCCATTCGGGGCCGCGGCGGGCGGCGAGGAACTTCAGCGTGTGCATGCCGAGCTCGGCGCCGTCGACCGCCGACTCGACGACGACGACGACCTGGTCGCAGACGCGGGACAGGATGTAGTGGGTGCCCGAGTCGAGCAGCCCGGTGCCGAGGTCGAGGCTGATCAGATCGTAGTAGCGGTAGAGGACGTTGAAGACGCGGCGATAGTCATCCTCCCCGAGCGCCTGCGAAATCGTCGGATCGTGCGGTGCGGTCAGCGTCTCCAGCCGGGCGTCGTCGATCAGCGTCGTGTACCGATGGAGCATCGGGTAGGTCAGATCCTCGTCCCGGTCGAGCTGGTTCAGCGCGTCGATCAGATCGCGCACCGAGCGCTCGTGGTAGTTCTTGACGCGGCTGCGAAACGTCCCGTGGTGGGGATTGCACTCGACGGCGAGGATACGGTCGTGGCGGAGCAGGCCGAGCTGGCTCGTCGTCAGGAGCGTCGTCGTGCTCTTGCCGACGCCGCCCTTCGCCGAGGCGAACGCGATCCGTTCCGGCGGGTCGGTGACGGGCGTCCGCGCGGCGTCCAGCAGCTTGGCGCGCTGCTGCTCGTGACCACCCGGCCCGAAGTTCATCGCCCCGCCGGTCGCCCGGTAGAGGAACCGCCGAACGCCCTTGGTCGGCGCGACCGGCCGCTCCTTCAGGAACGACGCCGCGCTGATGTCGCTCTGCGGGGTCGGCTGGCGTGAGATGGCCGGCGGCGCGCTCATCGCCTGGTCCGCCGGCTGCACGGGCTCCGGGGGCGCCGGCGGCGTCGCGGAACGCGGGTCGGGCGGTGAGGGCGAGGT
>JBAPVZ010000642.1:0-6028 GCA_049283435.1 Candidatus Dormiibacterota bacterium | reverse complement strand
GCTGGTCGCGATACGCAAGCAGCACCTCCGATGGGACGTCACGGAATCCGGGGAGACGGAGCGCGAGCGGCCCCAGCCCGAACATGGTGAGGAAGTAGATCGCGGTGCCGGCGAGGCCGAGGACCGGTAGCCCGGCGCCGCAGGCCATGCCGACCGCGGCCACGACCCAGACGCCGGCGGCCGTCGTCAGCCCACGCACCGCGTCGCGGCGCACGAAGATGATGCCGCCGCCGATGAAGCCGATGCCGGAGGCGACCTGCGCGGCGACGCGTGAGGGGTCGAGGACGATGCGTCCCTGCGTGAGGACGTCGGTGAACCCGTACTTGCTGACGAGCAGGAACAGTGCGGCGCCGACGCCGACCAGGATGTGCGTCTTCAGGCCGGCGCTCTTCTGCCGCCACTCCCGCTCCAGGCCGATCACGGCCGAGAGTACGAAGGCGAGCCCGAGCTCGCCGAGCTGGAGCCAGCCCTGGCCGTTCGAGATGCCGAGCGATGCCGCCGTCGGGGCAAGCGGCGTCACGAGCGGCCGGGTCCGGTCGGCGCGCGCGGTACGGCAACCATGCGTTCATGGTGCACTCTCCCGGGCGCCGATGCCTTCGATGCGGCGCCGGAGAGCCGGCGAAGGGAATCGAACCCTTGACCTGCCGCTTACAAGGCGGCTGCTCTGCCGATTGAGCTACGCCGGCACGACCCGCACGCCAATTCTAGAGGCGAGGTCCGGCCCCGCCGGCGGCACCGCTCAGCTCGCTTGGGCGGCCGGTCGGGTGGGGTCGAATACCTGTATCGGGCGGCCCCGCGCCTCGTCGCACTTCCAGCAGAAGACGACCGCGTCGAGTCCGTAGGGGAGCCTGCCCGGCAACAGAATCTCACGAGTGCGCTGGTGAAACAGCCAGCACACGATCGGCTGCAATTTCTCCATCTCCGCCTTCAAATCTACCGGGCCGAGATCCTCAACTGCCGAGCTGATCGATCCGTGCCGCGAGGATGAAGTCGTTCGCAGTCAGGCCGTCCACAGCGTGGGTCCGCAGGTGGACCGCGACGCGACCCCAGCTGACCAGCAGGTCGGGATGGTGGCCCTCCGCCTCGGCGGCGGGCGTCACCTGCGCGACGAAATGGGCCGCTTCCAGGAAGTCGCGAAATCGCAGCTCGCGCACCAGCTCGTCACCCTGCTCGCCGTGATGGAGCGTCCAGGCCGGCACGCGCGGCAGCAGCGCCGCAATGCCGTCGGCATCGAGCGCCGGCGTCCCGCCCTCGCAGGGCACGCAGTGCCGGGCGGCGAGCGGCGTCTCGGGGTCGCCGCCGTCGTCGACGTTCACAGCTCGCCGGGGAAGTGGCAGGCGGCGAGGTGGTTGTCGCCCTTGTCCTCGAGCAACGGCACCTGCTCCTTGCAGATCGGGAACTTCGCGATCGGGCAGCGCGTGTGGAACCGGCAGCCTGACGGCGGGTGCACCGGTGAGGGGATCTCTCCCTGCAGCAGGATCGGCTTGCGGCTCTCCTCCAGGTCGGGGTCCGGGATCGGGATCGAGCTGAGCAGCGCCTTCGTGTAGGGGTGGAGCGCGTGCCCGTAGATCTGTTGCGAGTTCGCGATCTCGACGATGTTGCCGAGGTACATGACCGCGATCCGGTCCGAGATGTGGCGGACGACGGAGAGGTCGTGCGCGATGAAGAGGTAGGTCAGGCTGAACTGCTGCTGCAGGTCCTCGAGCAGGTTCACGATCTGCGCCTGGATCGAGACGTCGAGCGCCGAGATCGGCTCGTCGGCGACGACGAACGTCGGGTTCAGGACGAGGGCACGCGCGATGCCGATGCGCTGGCGCTGGCCGCCGCTGAACTCGTGGGGATAGCGCGTCACGTAGTTCGGATTGAGGCCGCAGACCCGCATGATCTCGCGCACCCGCTCCTCGCGCTGCCGGCCCCGGGAGATGCCGAAGTTGCGGAGCGGCTCCCCGATGATGTCGCCGATCCGCATGCGCGGGTTGAGCGACGCATAGGGATCCTGGAAGATCATCTGCATCTCTTGCCGCATGCGCCGCAGCTTGTCGCCCTTCAGCTTGACCAGGTCGCCGCCGCGGAACAGGATCTGGCCGGAGGTGGCGGGCTGGAGCTGGGCGACGACCCGGCCGAGCGTCGATTTCCCGCACCCCGACTCACCGACCAGGCCCAGCGTTTCGCCGGCCTTGATGTCGAACGTGACCCCGTCGACGGCACGCACCACCTGCCCACCGAAGATGCCGGCGCCGATGGGGAAGTGCTTGGTGACGTCCTTGATCTGGACCAGGGCCGCCTCGGTGACGGCCTCCTTGCCGGCCGTGGTCGCCTCCGGCTGTGGTTGCGCGGTCATCGGATGACCGCCTCAGGGTCGGCGACGTTCGCCATCTGCACCCAGCAGCGGGACTGTTGACCGGGGCCGACCTCGATCAACTCCGGCTCCTCCTGCGAGCACTGCTCGACGCGGAACGGGCAGCGGGGGTGGAACTTGCACCCGGGCGGGGGGTTCGACATGTCGGGTGGCATGCCGCTGATCGAGATCAGCTTGTCGTGCCGCTGCGAGTCGATGCGCGGGATCGAGCGCAGCAGGGACCAGGTGTACGGATGCTGCGGGTTCTTGAAGATCTGCCTCGTCGAACCTTCCTCGACGATCCGGCCGGCGTACATGACGATGACGCGCGTGCAGAGGCTGGCGACGACGGCGAGGTTGTGGGTGATGAGCACGATCGCGGCGCCCATGTCTCGGTTCAGATCGCGCAGCAGCTCGATCATCTGCGCCTGCACGGTCACGTCGAGCGCGGTCGTCGGCTCGTCGGCGAGGATCAGGCTGGGCTCGTTGGAGAGCCCCATCGCGATCATGCCGCGCTGGCGCATGCCGCCCGAGAACTGGTGCGGATAGTTCTTCGCACGCTGCTCGGGCGCCGGGATGCGGACCTTGCGCAGCATCGGGACGACTCGGTCTCGCGCTTGCTTGCGCGTGAAGCGGCGGTGCGCATCCATCGCCTCCTCGACCTGGAATCCGACCTTGAGCACCGGGTTCATCGACGTCATCGGGTCCTGAAAGATCATCGCGACATCGTTGCCTCGGAAGTCGCGGATCTCCTCGTCGGTCATCGTGACGACGTCCTTCTCCTTGCCGGGCTCGCCGAACCAGACGTGGCCGCCCGTGATGCGGCCGGGGTCCGGCACGAGGCGGAGCACGCTGAGCGCGCTGATCGACTTGCCGGAGCCGCTTTCACCGACGATGCCGACCGTTTCGCCGCGATCGACGTGGAAGCTGATGCCGTCGACGGCGCGGACCAGCTTGCGCTGGGTGACGAACTGGGTGTGCAGGTCTTCGACCCGGAGCAGGGTGGTCAGGGCTATTTCCTCATTCTGGGATCGAGCGCGTCGCGGAGGCCGTCGCCCAGGAAGTTGAAGGCGAGCAGCGTGACCGAGAGCGCGATGGCGGGCACGAGCACGAGGTGGGGTGCGATCTGGAGCGCCGCGTACCCCTCGCTCGCCATCGCGCCCCAGGAGGGCGTCGGCGGCGGGACGCCCTGGCCCAGGAAGCTCAAGAACGCCTCGAACAGGATCGCGGCCGGGATCTGGAACGTCCCCTGCACGATGATCGGGCCGATCGCGTTGGGCAGGATGTGGCGGACCAGCAGCGACCAGTCTCGAGTGCCGATCGATCGCGCGGCCTCGATGAACTCGGTCTCCCGCAGGGCGAGCGTCTGGCCGCGCACCAGGCGGGCCATGCCGAGCCACGCGGTGAGCGCGATCGCGACGATGATGAAGGTCAGCGAGCGCTGCTGCGTGACGACGACGAACATGATCACGACGAGCAGGTCGGGGATGCCGTACCAGACGTTGATGATGAGGGTGATGACGGCGTCGACCGCGCCCCGGTAGAACCCGGCCAGCAGACCGAGCGCGATGCCGATGATCGAGCTCAGCAGCGCGGTGCCCAGGCCGACCTCGAGCGTGATCAGGGCACCGCCCATCAGCCGGCTCAGCATGTCGCGCCCGAGATCGTCGAGACCGAGCGGATGGCGCAGCGTCGGCCCCTGGTAGGTCGGCCCGAGGCCCTCCTGCCAGACCTGATACGGCGTCCAGAAGATCGACACGAAGCCGGTCACGATCAGGATGCCGATGATGACCATGCTCGCGACCGCGAGCTTGTTCCGCGTCAGCCGGCGCCAGGTGTCGCGCCAGACGCCGACCTCTTCGCCGACCTCGTAGAACGAGGCACCCGGCAGCGTGGGTTCGAGCTCAGCAGCCATCAGTACCGAATCCTCGGGTCGAGCACCGGATAGACGAGGTCCACCAACAAGTTCACCAAGCCGACGAGCATAGCGTAGAACGTGAACACCCCGATCACCGTGTTGTAGTCACGCGACAGGATGCTCGTGATGAACTCGTGGCCCAGTCCCGGGATGCCGAACATCTGCTCGACGACGACCGAGCCCGTGATGATGCCGGTCGCGACCGGGCCGAGGACGGTGACGACCGGGATGAGCGCGTTGCGCAGCGCATGGCGCAGTATCACGACCCGCGAGCGCAGGCCCTTCGCCCACGCCGTGCGGACGTAGTCCTGCTTGATCGTCTCGAGCATGCTCGCGCGCGTCAACCGGGCGATCAGCCCCATCGGTAGGATCGCGAGCGCGAGCGCGGGCACCGGGATCTGCTGCGGCGTCCCCCAGCCGATGTTCTCGTAGAAGATCCCGCCGGTCAGCCGGTAGAAGCCGGTCACCGTGATCAGGACCAGGATCGTCGCGGCGAGGAAGTTCGGGATGCTGTAGCCGATCGTCGCGAATCCGGAGCAGACGTAGTCGATCCAGGTGTTCTGGCGGACGGCGGCGAGGATGCCGAGACCCATCCCGAACACGATCGTGATCACCATCGCCGAGCCGCCGAGCGTCGCGCTGACGCTGAGCTCCTGCAGGAGGAGCGGGGTCAGCGACTGACCGCGGATCACGAACGACTGCCCGAGGTTGCCCTGCGTCACCACGTTGACGAGCCAGTGCCAGTACTGGATCGGCCAGGGCTGGTCGAGACCGTACTGGTGGAGCAGGAGCGCGAGGCGTCGCGGCGACCCCGGCTTGTCGGTCAGGAACGCGTTGCCGGGCAACTGGTGGACGGCGATGAACACGATCGACGAGACGAGCAGCGCGGTGAAGATGACGAGCGCGAGCCGCTGGATGATGTAGATCACCATGCCCCGTGTCATCTAACTAGCAAGGCCTTATTGAGAAGGTTAGGGCACATGTTTCGCATCGTAGTGCTTCGCCGGACGCGCGTGTGCGCCGAGTTCTCGCCACCCCGCCGTCGCCGGGAGGCGCACCCCACGAAGCGCGCCGGCCGAGGCTCAGTGCTGGAGGATCTTGATGTTCGTCCATGATGCGTCGTTGAGGCCGTTGTTGGATTCGCCCGAGACCCACTTCTGGACGAAGAACGGGATCGTCGAGTAGTCGAGCGGTGCGCCGTAATCATTCTTCTCCATCATCTGGTACGCCTGGTTGTACTGGCTCAAGCCCTGCGCCAGCGGCTTCTGGTCGGCCGACTGCACGAGGCTGTCCATCTGCGGGTCGCAGTAGGCGGAGCCGTTGCCACCGCCGTCGCGAGCGTTCGTGCAGCTCCAGAGATTGTCGTACCAGTCCTGCGGGTGGTTGTAGTCGGCGCCCCAGCTGTCCTCGAAGAGGTAGGGCCGGTGCGCCTCGCGATCCGAGATGATCGTCTTGAAGTCCGACGGGGAGAGCTGCATCTTGACGCCCAGCGTGCTCTGGAGCTGCGCCTGCACGTTCTGGAACTGGGTGTCGAGCGTCGGCGTCGACTCGTACTCGAGCTTCAGCGAGGCCGCCTTCTGCCCGGTCGGGTCCCACTTCTGGTACTCGGCCTTCGCCTTCGACGGGTCGTAGACGGCCATCGGATCCTTTTGCGGCGCGAGGTTGCCGTAGAGGCCGGCCGCGATGAGGCCGGTGTCGGCCGGCTTGCAGGTCGTTCCCTTCGCACACCCGATCTGGGCGAACTGCACGCGGTTGATCGCTGCCTCGAACGC